>NZ_JBXASW010000043.1:0-54469 GCF_058809745.1 Variovorax sp. MPBD4-3 | reverse complement strand
GGGAGGGGGCGGCGGTGGCGGCACCTTCACCTCCGTGATGATGGTCGCGTCCATCGGCTTCTTGATCATCTCGATGGTCTTGCGCGCCAGGCCCGAGACCAGCGCGTAGCCCACCAGCACGTGGAACAGCACCATCACGCCGATGCCCACGGGGCCGAAGCGTGACTTGGGGTCGAAGTCGTTGGCGCGGCTCATGGCACGAACTGCTCCGAGCCCATGATGCCCAGCTTGGTCAGGCCCGACCGCTGGGCCGAGGCCATCACGCCGGCCACCACGTCGTAGCGGGCCTGCTTGTCGGGGCGCAGGTGCACTTCGGGCTGCACCGGTTGCGCTGCGAGCTGTTCGAAGCGCCGCTCGACTTCGGACAGCTCCGCCACGGCCTCGCCGTTCCACAGCACGGTGCTGCGCTCGTCGATGTCCACGCGAAGCACCTCGGGCTTGATGTCGCTGGGCGGCGGGTTGCCGTTGGGCATGTTCAGGTTCACCGCGTGCAGCTGTATCGGGATGGTGATGATGAGCATGATCAGCAGCACCAGCATCACGTCGATCAGCGGCGTGGTGTTGATGTCCATCATGGGCTCGTCGGTGGGGGTGCCGCTGCGGCGCCCCTGTTTTTCTTTTCGCATGGCTGTGTGTGTGTTCTCAGTTGCGCGCGGGCGGCTCGGTGATGAAGCCGACCTTGACGATGCCGGCCGACTGGCACGCGTAGATGATCTTTCCCACCGGCTCGTACACCGAGTGCCAGTCGCCGCGGATGTGCACCTCGGGTTGCGGGTTGAGGGCGGCCACTTTCTTCAGCCGCTCGGCCAGACTGTTCACGTCGCGCACCGGCGTGTCGTACCAGTAGATGCGCCCGGCCGTGTCCACCGACAGCACGATGGTGTCGGGCTTGCTCTCGCGCACCTCGTTGCGCTGCTTCGGCACCTCCACCGGCACCGAGTAATTGACCACCGGGATGGTGATGAGGAAGATGATCAGCAGCACCAGCATCACGTCGACCAGCGGCGTGGTGTTGATGGCCGCGATGGCCTGTTCCTCGTCGCCGCCGCCGGATGGGATGTTCATCGCCATGGTGTGGCTCGCTTCGCGTGCGGTGGTGGCGCGGCGCTCAGGCGGTGGCCCGGCCCGACAGGATCACGGAGTGCAGCTCGCCGCTGAATTCGCGCACGTCGTCCATCACCGTGATGTTGCGGCGCAGGAGCCAGTTGTAGCCCAGCACCGCGGGCACGGCCACGGCCAGGCCGATGGCGGTCATGATGAGCGACTCGCCCACCGGCCCGGCCACCTTGTCGATAGACGCCTGCCCGGCAATGCCGATAGCGGTGAGCGCGTGGTAGATGCCCCAGACGGTGCCGAACAGGCCTACGAAAGGCGCGGTGGAGCCCACGGTGGCCAGCAGCGACATGCCGTTGCTCAGGCGCCGGTTCACGCGTTCGGTGGCGCGGTGGATGCACAGGTCGACGAAGTCTGCGAAGTCGACCTTGCCGCGCAGGCCGTCATGCTTGCGCGTGGCATGCACGCCCGCATCGGCGATGAAGCGGAAGGGGCTGCCCTCGGCGAGCTTGGCGGTGCCGGCCTGCACGCTGCCCTCGTTCCAGAACTCGTTGTCGACTTCCTTGGCCTGCCGGCCCATGCGCATCTGCTCGAGCAGCTTGGTGACGATGACGTACCAGCTGCCCATCGACATGATCGCCAGGATGGCCAGCACGGCCTTGGCCACCAGGTCGCTCTGCGCCCAGAGCGCGCCGATGCCGTAGGGGTTGTCGACCTTGGTGGCCGCTGCTGCCGGCACCGTGGCCGGTGCCGTGGGGGCAGCAGTGGCTGTGGGCGCAACGGCGGGCGAGGGTTCCGGCGCGGCCTGGGCGTTGGCGGCATTCGGCGCGGCGGTCAGGCAGAGCGCCAGGGCGAGCGGAGCGGCCACGGCCATCAGCTTCGCGAAAAAGGTCTTCATCATGTTTGACTCCAAAAAACAAAACGGAGGGCGATGCGGGCGCGCGTTCAGGCCGCACGCCAGCCAAGGGCCTTGCCCCACACGGCGTACACGCTCGCACTGCTGCCGCGCACGACGTGGTAGCGGTCGTAGGGGGCCGCGGTCATGCAGGCGTGATGCGGAAGAATGCGCACGCGGCTGCCGATGGGCAGTGCCTCGAACATGGCCCGCAGGTCGTCTTCGCCATCGCCTTCGGTGGCGATCAGGCCGTGCTCCTGGTGCAGCTCGGCCACGCGCAGGCCGGGCAACGGCGTGGTGCCGTCCGCGCGGCATACCAGCCCGAAGCCCAGGCCGCCGCGGAACTCGGCCGCCGACTCGTCCTTCGACAGCGCGAGCGCGCCGGCGTCGATGAGCACGCGGCGCGAACGCGGGTTGTGGCCGATCACCGTGGCCAGCACCGACAGCGCGATGTCCTCGATGCCGCAGATGCCGCGCGCGGCCTGGTCCAGGTCGAAGAAGGTGTAGACGCCGGGGCGCATTTCGGTGACGCCGTCCAGCCGCTCGGCGCACACCGCGGTCGGCGTGGCGCCCACGCTGACCACATCCACCGTGAAGCCGGCCGCGCGCAGGCACTCGGCGGCACGCACCGCGCCGGCACGCTCGGCTTCGGCAATGGCACGGATCGAATCCAGCCCCTCGGCGTGGTAGCTGTGGCCGGCGTGGGTGAGCACGCCGGCCAGCGTCAGCGATTCGCTGCGTTGCACTTCGGCCGCGATGGCGAGCAGCGCTTCTTCATCACCGGGCGCGACACCGCCGCGGCCTCCGCCGGTGTCGACCTCGATCAGCAGTCCGAAGCTAGCGCCCAGGGCGCGCGCACGCGCGGCCACCGCCCGCACCGCTCCAACGCAGTCCGCGAGCAGGTTCACGCGGGCGCCGTGCATGCGCTGCACGCGATGCAGCGCATCGATCTTGCCGGCGCTGATGCCCACCGCGTAGGTCAGGTCCAGGAAGCCGTAGCGCGCGAAGTAGTCGGCCTCGGCCACGGTGGACACTGTGATGGCGCCGCTGTGCCCGCGTGTGGCCAGGCGCGCCACCTCGGCCGACTTGGAGGTCTTGAGGTGCGGGCGCAGCGCCACGCCGTGGCGCGCCGCGCGCTGCGCCATCGCATCGCAGTTGCGTTCGAGGACGGCGCTGTCGAGCAGCAGCGCCGGCGTGTTCAGCTCGGCCAGCGCCGTATGCGAGAGCTGCGTCATCGGGCGCATCCGAGCTCCGCCATGACCCAGTCGACTTCTTCGGCAATGCGGTTCACGAAAGGCGGCAGCACCACCAGCGTCATGTGCTCGGCGCCTTCCATGCGATGCAGGCGGCTTCGCTTCGACAGCGCCGCATGCGCCTCCTGGTACTCGGGCCAGCGCCGCTGCACTTCGGCGCCTTCCTCGGCGCCCGGCGGCAGCTTCTGCATGACCGTGGCCGACAGCACCGACAGCGGCCGCGTGCCCAGGTCCGGCGACGCACCGGCCTGCCGCGCGACGTGCTGCAGGCCTTCATGTTCCTTCACCATCGTGTCGATGGTTTCGGGCGTGTAGTTCGCGGCCATCTGCCGCAGCACATGGGGCATGTCGGCAAAGATGGCCTGGACCGGCGCAAACTCCGGCGGAGGCAGGCCGCCGGCCTGGAACTCGGCGCGCTTCCTGCGCTCCGGCGCCAACGTTTCCGCCGGCAGGCCCTTGAAAACTTCGAACTGCTCCGGATGGCTGGCGTCGAGCATCACCACGCCGGCCACCTGCTCCGGATACAGGCCGGTGTAGATGCGGTTCAGCAGGCCGCCGAGCGAATGGCCGATCAGCACGATCGGGCCGGTCACGCCGGCCGCGGCCAGCAGCGCATGCAGATGCTGCGCGTTGCGCTTGCCGTCGAAGGGCGCGTCGTCTGCCTCGCTCCAGCCCATGCCGGCGCGGTCGTAGCTGATCACCGGGTACTTGGCCGACAGCGCTTGCTGCAGGCGTGCGTAGACAGGCGAGGCGCAGCCGCCGCCGGCTTCGAGCACCAGCGTGGGATGCGACGCACTGGCCGGCGCGGGGCCGCTGCGCTGCAGGTGCATCTTGCGGCCGTCGACGGTGTACACCTCGCCCGGCGCGGGCATGCCGCGCCCGTCCAACGACGGTGGCAACGCACCGGCGGCGCGCTTCGGCTCTTCCACGCGCGGCCAGTAGTCGAGGTCGCGCACGCGATATGGCAGGTTGGCGAAGTCGGTGCTCAGCGCGGCCGGCGTCGACACGTACAACACCGACTTGGCGATAGGCCCGAACTCCGCATGGAAGTGCTGCGCCGACTTCACCACGACCAGCTTCTTGGCCGCCAGGTCGATGCCCAGGCCCGTGAAGAGGTCGGACCCGATGACCTGGTTGCGCTTGCTGATGAGCACGATGTCCACGCCGTTCGCCGCCTGCACCCACACGCAGGGGCCCATGGGCGTGTGATTGCCCGGCACGAGGCCGCGCTGCGAATGCGCTTCCCGCACGGCCTTGACGGTCACGTGCAGGTCGATCGGGTCGCCCGAGGCCGGGCCGCACTTGCCGCCCAGCCGCAGCTCGAAGCTGGCGCCGACGCCCGCGTCGCGGCACAGCTGCACCGCGCCCAGGTCCCAGACGCCGCCGAAGGCCACGTTGCCGATGCCGCGCTCGATGATCGCGCGCAGCACGAAGGTGCTGTCGCTGGTGGCGCCGCCGCCGGCGTTGTCGGCCGTGTCGGCGATCACCACCGGGCCGCCTTGCGTGGCCATGGCCCGCTCCAGCGTCTCGTCGATGGAGAGCGAAGGCACGCCGGTCTGGTGGCGCAGCTCCCAGAACTCGCGGCCCAGTTCATCGGCCAGCTTGGCGGCCAGCGCGGGGTCGTTGTCCGTCACCACCCACAGCTTGGCGCCGGACTCCGGCACGTCGGCCCAGGGGAAGCCATGGCCCAGCGACACCGACAGCACGCCGGGCAGCTTTTCGCAGGCTTCCATGCGGCGCACGAAGCCGGCCATGGGTTCGCGCGTGGTGTGCCACTTGCCCACCATGCGGCAGTCGTGCACGGCCGTGACCGGCTGCACGCGGCCTTGCGCGGTGTCCACCACGATGCGGACCAGCTCCTGCAGGCGGTCCAGCGCGTCGGTGTGCGGATATTCCTTGTAGCAGATGATCACGTCCGACTCGGTCAGCATCTGCTGCGTGAAGTGGCAGTGCAGGTCGAGCGACACGCCGATGGTCACCTTCGGGCCGACGATGGCGCGCACCCGCGAGATCAGGTCGCCTTCGCAGTCGTCGTAGCCGTCGGCCACCATGGCGCCGTGCAGCACCAGGATCACGCCGTCCACCGGGCCGGCCTTGCGAAGGTCGTCCAGTATCTCGTCGCGCAGGCTTTCGTACACGGGGCGCACGGTGCGGCCCAGCGGCTGCGCGAAGGCCAGCAGGCTCTCGACCAGCTCGTGGCCTTCGGCGGCCAGCTGCTTGCGCACTTCCACCGCGAACATGCCGTAGCCGGATGCGTCGCGCGTGCTGGAGTCGCCGTGGAAGATGCCGTATTCCTCGAAGCTGCCCAGCCCGGTGGGGGCGGAGACGAAGGTGTTGGTTTCGGTGGCGAAGAGGGTGGTGAAGAACTTCATGCGCGTGGCTCCTGGCGTGCGAGTTGGATGTTGCGGGTGCGCAGGGTGCTCAGCCGCAGTCCCGTGACCCGGCCCTCCTTGCGCGCCACGGTGAGGACCGACTTGCCCATCTGACCCAGCACCGGATCGGTCGAGACGAGCGTCATCACGTCGGCCGACAGCGGCGTCAGGGCACAGACGTGCTGGCCGTGGCTGCCGTGCACCGTGAGCAGCAGCCGGCCGCCCGCGAGCGCCACCTGCGCGGTGGCGTCCAGGTCGGCGCTGGTGTAGTCGCCGCACAGCTGTTCGGCCAGCGTGGCGAGGTCGGGCGCGGCCGCTGCAATGCGCTCGAAGCGGCGCGGCTGGCCGCCTTCGTGCAGCACCAGCGTGTCGGGCGCGCGTTGCGGATCGATGTCGCTGGCGTCGAGCACGAGGTCGTTGAGCGGCAGGTCCTGCAGGCCCAGCCACAGCTTGCCTTCGCCCTGGTGCATCGGCCTTGCATCGCCGGCCTGCCATGACATGCACAGCCTGCCCGAGACATCGGAAAAGCCCATCACGCTGCCGGTGGACGGCTCGTGGTAGTTCTGGCCGACGAGCGCGGGGAAGGCGCTGGCCTGCGGACGCACTTCAGGCGGCTGCAGCGCGTCGCCCAGCAGCAGCTCCACCACCTTGAGGGCCAGCGGCGACGGGGCCACCGGGGCGCCGTTCACCATGACGATGATGTCCAGCCCGTGGCTGGGCACGCTGAGCATCTGCGACTGGGCGCCGAGCACCGCGCCCGCGTGGTGGACGATCTCGACCCCGCGATAGGGATGGCGCGCGAGCCCGAAGCCGTAGCTCACCTTCGAGCCCGACGACAGCGTGGTGGGTTCCGACAGCATGGCCCAGCTCTCCGGGCTGCCCACGATCTTCTCGCTGCTGCGCATGTGCGCGAGCCAGCGCAGCATGTCGTCCACCGTCGACACCAGCGAGCCGCCGCCGTCGAGCTCGCACGGGTACAGGCCGCGTTGCCATCCGCCGCGCGGCGACGCGATGTAGAGGCCGGCCAGGCCGGGAACCACGTCGAGATCGGTCGTGACCGATGCGGTGTCGGGCATGCCCAGCGGCCCGAACAGGCGCGCTTTCAGGAAGTCGCCGTAGCTCTGTCCGCTCACGCGCTCGATGATCTTCGCCAGCAGGAAGTAGCCGCCGTTGCTGTAGACCATCTGCGTGCCGGGCTCGAAGTTCAGCTCGCTCTGGCGGACCATCGCGGGCAGCCCCGGGCCGGGCTGCGTGAACGTGAGGCCGTGCGCCATGGCCCACAGCTCGTCATGGGCGCGCCAGCCGCCCGTGTGGGTCATCAGGTGGCGCAGCGTGGGGCCGTTGGCGCTCAGCCGAGGCATCTCGGGCAGGTGCTTGTGCACCGCGTCGTCGATGTCGAGCAGGCCGTCTTCCGCCAGCAGCAGGATGGCCATTGCCGTGAAGTGCTTGCTGGTGGAGGCGATGCGCATGCGCGTGGCCGGCGTGTTGGCCACGCCCATCTCCAGGCTGGCCATGCCGACGGCGCGGCGGTACAGCAGGCGGCCGTTGCGCGCGATGCCGATGACCATTCCGGGCGCGTCGCTGCGGCTGAAAGGCGCCACCAGTGCGTCGATGGCGGCCAGCGCTGCGGCCTCCGCGGCGGCTGGCGAAGTTGTGGTGTCGGGCAATGAAGGCGAGGGTTGTTGGGGCATGGAAGGACGACGAAAGAGGGAGGGAAGAAATAAGAAAGCCGGGCAGGCTCAGGTGGGCCGCGCCGCACGCATCAGGCGCACGAAGGGGCCTTCGGTGGCGCGCAGCACCATGGCGCCCATGACGCCGCCGATCAAGGTCGTGGCGACGATGGCCACCGCCAGCCCGTTGGGCACCGACTTGAGGGCGTCCGACAACATGCCGACCACCAGCGGCCCCACCACGCCGAACGGCAGGCCGGCCACGGAAAGCAGCGCGATGGTGCGGGCGCGCAGGTGCGGCGGCGCCGCGTCCTGCAGCACGTTGGGCAGCAGCACGGCGCCGCTGATGAGCGGCACGACCAGCAGCGCCAGCAGCGTGAAGGCGTCGGTCGCCGAGCGCGTGAACAGCAGCAGCGACGACAGCAGCGCGGCCGTGAGGTTGCCCAGCATGATGATGCGCAGCGCGGCCGCCGGCCCCATGCGGGGCTGCACGTAGCGCATCGCCGCCACGCCCAGCAGGCCGCCGATCACCGTGCCGCACAGAAAGGCGATGCCCATGCCTTGCCCCATCTGCGCCGGGGTGACGCCGTACTGGCGCGCCGCCATGATCGGCAGCCAGGTGCCGATGGAGCTCATGCCGATGCTCGCCAGGCCCGCGCCGATGACCAGGCCGGCGAACGTGCGCCAATGCTGGCGCAGGTGGTCGCGGAAGCTGATGGTGCTGACGGCATCGTCAACATCGTCGGCAGCGGCTTGAACGGCGGCGGGTGCGGCTGCGGGCATGGCGCCAGCCGTCGGAGAAACAGGCTGCGCGCCCCCGCGCCGGGTGCGGCGGATCGACAGCACCAGCAGCGTCACCGGGATGCCGGCGGAGGCCATCACGAAGAAGGTCAGCCGCCATGCCTCCAGCTGCTGCATCGATGCGGGCAGCCAGTGCCGCAGGTCGTCCGTCAGGTGCACCACGGTGCCGCCCAGCAGGGCGCCCAAGGCGCTGCCGAAGATGGCCGAGAGCGCGAACACCGCGTTGGCCAGCACCCGCTGCGCGCGCGGGAACAGGTCGGGGATCATGCTGTTGGTGATGGGCCCGAGGCCGGCTTCGCCCACGCCCAGGCCGATGGAGGCGATGAACAGCACGCCGTAGTCCATGGCGGTGCCGCGCATGGCCGTGGCGGCGCTCCACAGCAGCACGCAGGCGGCCAGCACCACGCGCCTGTCGTAGCGGTCGCTGAGCCAGCCCAGCGGCAGCGTGGCGATGCCGGTGAACAGCACGATGCCCGCGCCCTGCAGCAGCCCCAGCTGCGTGTCGGAGAGCGACAGCGCAATGCGCATCGGCTCCGTCAGCAGCGTGAGGATGACCTTGTCGATCGAGCCCAGCACGGTCGCGATGACCAGCACCGCCAGCGCGTACCAGGCGCTGGCCGGTGCTTTTCGAGCCGTTCCGGGCGCGGCGGCGCTCGCCGCATCCGGCGGCAACGCGGCCGCCAGCGGATTGATGCTCGACATCTCAGAAGGGAACGTTGACGGCCAGGCCGACGGTGCGCGAAGGCGCCAGTGCCGCCTGCACCAGGTTCGGGTTCGCCGCCAGACCGGTGTCGATCGACAGGAAGCCGCGCTTGTTCGTCAGGTTGCGCACATAGGCCGAGAGGCTGAAGCGCTGGAAGTCGATGCCCGCCTGCAGGTCGACCAGCGTGTAGGCCGGCATCTTGATGCTCGGAATGGTCGAGCTGCCGGCGTAGCCCGCGTCGCGCTTGCCGGTGTAGCGCGCGCTGACGCCGAAGTAGGCCGGGTGCTCGGCAATGCTGAAGTTGCGCGTCACGCCCAGCGTGGTCGCGAAGCGCGGGGTCTGGGGCAGGCGGGTGCCCGCCTTGGCGTCCAGGCCCTTGGCGTCTTCGGTGAGGCGCGCGTCGATGAGCGCGGCGTTGGCTGTGAAGCGCCACTCCTTGCTGGGCTTCCAGGCGAGCGTGAGCTCGCCGCCCTTGACGCGGGCGCCGCCGGCGTTGGTGACGAACACGAAGCCGCCGCTCCTGGTGGGCTGCTGCACGTCGCGCCATTCGATGTCGTAGAGCGCGGCTTCCAGCGACAGCTTGCGGTCCAGCAGGTCGGCCTTGTAGCCGAGCTCGTAGCTCCACAGCGAGTCCGACTTGTACATCGGCTGCACGATCCTGCGGTCGGTGTCGGCCTTCAGCACGTTCGGGCCGCCGGGGCGGTAGCCGCTGGCTGCACGGAAGTAGACGTTGCTGGTCTCCGACAGCGTGTACTTGGCCGCGGCGAGGTAGGTGGTGGGGCTTTCCGACGAGGTGCCGCTGGCGTTGGCATCGACCGGCCCGACCAGCGTGCCCGACTGCTTGCTGGCGTAGCGCTGGTTGTTGCGCGCCAGCCGCATGCCGCCGGTGAACGACAGCGCGGGCGTCGCGTTCCAGGTGACGTCGCCATAGAAGGCCTCCTCGCGGTAGCGCGAAGACTGCGTTGACGCGAGGAAGGTCTTGCTGCCCAGCCCGCCGTTGAGGTTCGCGCTGAGGGTGCCGTCGTTGGCGCCGCGTTCGCGGTTCAGGTAGATGCCGGCGAGCCATTCGATGGTGGTGCCGGAGCGCGAGGTCAGGCGGAACTCCTGGCTCACGCGGTGCTGCTCCACGGTGCTGGCCAGCGGCGCCGAGGCGGCCGACAGGCGCAGCGCGGCGAGCGCCGGCGCATAGAGGGCGGTGAGGTCGACGGAGTTGGTGATCTTCACGTCCTGCGCGGAGGTGATCGAGTTCAGGCGCGCCCAGCCGAAGTCGTACTCCACGTCCAGGCCGAACAGCTGCGTCTTGTTGGTGTAGGGCTCGCGGGACGACAGCTGGCGTGTGCGGTCGAGGCCCCACGGGCGAAGGGTGCGCCTGTCGATGTCCTCGAAGCCCAGGCCCTGGCGCTTGACGTCCTGCACGGTGCCCGTCAGGCGCACCGTGAGTTCCCTGGTGGGCGTCAGCAGCACCGAGACCCGGCCGCCGTCGGTATGGCCGCGGTCTATGTTGCGGCCCCTTGCCGGGCCGGACGCGTCATAGCTGCCGCCGAGCTGGTCGGTGAAGGCGGCGAAGCGCACGGCGGCCACGTCTTCCTTCAGCGGCACGTTGAGCACCGCACCGGTCGTGAAGCCCGGGCCGCCGCCCTGCGTCCACGAGGTGCCGAATTTCACCGAGCCCGCGAACTCCATCGTGTCGGGCTGGTTGGTCACGTACTTGAGCACCCCGCTCATGGCGCCGGCACCGTACAGCGTGCCCTGCGGGCCGCGCAGCACCTCGATGTGGTTCAGGTCGAGCATGCCCATGTCCAGCGGCGTGAAGCCGGCGAGCGCGCCGGACGAGCTCAGCCCCGTGGCCACGTCGTCCACATACACGCCGACAGTGGCAATGCCCTGCACCGGGCCGGTGGTCAGCCCGCGCATGGTGAGGATGCCGCCCACGCTGCCGCTGCTCGTCATGTTCACGCCCGGCTGCTCGGCCACGTAGTCGGCGAGGTTCTTGGCGCCGGCGCGCTCCAGCGTCTCGGCCTTCATCACGTTGACCTGCATCGGCACTTCGCGCACCGGCTCGCGGCGGCGCGTGGCCGTGACGGTGACGCTGTCGAGCGACTGGGGCTCGTCGGTGGTCGGCTTCGCCACGACGGGCGCGGCGGTGTAGATCACGATCGCGCCGTCGTCGCCGCGGCGCGTGAGCAGCGGCGTGCCTTCGAGAATGCGCGAGAGCGCCTCCTGCGGTGGCAGCGCGCCCTTCACGCCGCGCGTGACCATGCCCTTCACGTCGTCGACCTTGTAGAGCAGCTGCACGCCGCCCTGCGCGATGTAGGCGTCGAGCGCCGCCTTCAGGTCGCCGGCACCCACGTCGAAGACCTGCTGCGCCTGGATCTGCGGCTGTGCCTGCGCCATCGCGGGCAGCCCTGTCATCAGTGCGCACGTGCCGCCGATGACCCAGTGGCGGATCGCCACCGGAAGGCCCGCCGGCCTGCTTGTTTTCTGCTGCTTCTTCTTCTTGGAGGGCAGGCTTGCGGCTTGCTCGATTCGGGTCATGGGTGTCGGTCTCCAGTGTGGCTTTGTTCGGTATTCACTGAGACGAATGCCCGGTCACATTCCGGTAATAAGCTAGTTTGAAATTCTTGTTTCGTTGCCGCTTTCCTGCACCGAGAGGCCGAAGCCCTGCTTCAGCAGTGCCACGAAGCCGCCCATGTTGTTGGCATCGAAGCTGCCGCCGATGCGGATGCGCGCGAGCGCGGGATCGGCGATCACCAGCTTGCGCGTGTTGTAGCGGTTGAACTGCGCGGCCGCGTCGCCCAGCGAGGTCTGGTCGAACACCAGCTTGCCCTTGCGCCAGCTCAGTTCGTCGTCGATCTGCTTCGGCGCTTTCGAGATCACCAGCACGTTGTTCGCGCTGGCAACGGCCGCCTGGTTGCGCACGAGCACGGTGGGCTCGCCGCTCTTCGCGCTCTTGTCGGTGCCGCGGTCGCTGCTGGCCGATGCGATCTGCACGCGGCCTTCCTCGACCACCACGTTCACCTGCTCGCCGTCGCGCCGCACCACGAAGCGCGTGCCCAGCACGGTGATGCGGCGGTCGCCGGCGATCACCACGAAGGGGTGCGCCTTGTCGTGCGCGATGTCGAAGTAGGCCTCGCCGTCTTCGAGCCACACCTTGCGTCCGTTGGCATTCACGACAGTGCGCAGGTGGGTGGCGGTGTTCAGCGTGAGCACCGAGCCGTCGGGCAGCGAGACCGACTGGCGTGCGCCCACGGCGGTGGCGTAGTGCTCGCTGCGCCAGTCCTGCGTGTACTTCCAGCCCAGCCAGCTGCAGCCGGCGGCCGCGATCAGCATGCTGGCCGCGATGCGCTGGGTTGAAAAGCGCGGCAGTTGAAAGGCGCGGTGCCCACGAGCGCCGGGGCGCGCAGGCGCGGGTGCCGGCAGCGGGATGGGAATGACCCCGGGCGCCGCCGCCGCGGCCGCGGGTGCCGCTGGCGTGCGCAGGGCGCCGAGCCGGTCGGCACGCTCCCAGACGCTGGACAGGCGCAGCCACGCGATGCGGTGCGCGACGGACTCGGCAATCCAGGCGTCGAGCTGCTGCTGGTCGGTGTCGGTCCAGCTGCCGCTGTCGCGGCGCGCCAGCCAGTCGGCGGCTGCGGATTCGATGCGTTCGGCTTCAGTCATGGTGAGAGCTTCTTTTCGTTCTGTGCCCGGCCGAAAGCCTTGGTGTCGAGCTGCACGCCGCTGGAGAGCATGGCGTCCGCCAGCGCGCGCACGCCGCGCGACACCTGCCGCTCGACCGTGTCCTCGGTGATGCCGAGCAATATGGCGACGTCGCGCTGCGGCAGGCCGTCGATCTTGCGCAGCTCCACCACGCGGCGGCACTTGGGCGGCAGGGCGTCGAGCGCCGTCTGCAGCAGCCGCAGCTCGCCGCGGCCCGCGGCATGGCGCTCCGGCGTGAGCTCGTCGGCCGAGAAGTCGAGCGCGTCGAGGTCGGCAATGATTTCGATCGACACGATCTGCGCACGCCGCGCGCGGTCGATCAACAGGTTGCGGGCCGTGGCGAAGACAAAGGGCTTCACCAGTTCGGGCACGGCTTTGGCGGCGGATTCATAGATGCGCACGTAGACATCCTGGCGCAGGTCGGGTACTTCGGCTTCGTCGCGCCAGTTGCGGCGAAGGAAACGCGTGAGCGCCGCCTCCATCGGCAGCACTTCGCTGACGAACCAGTTGTCCAAGTCACTGAGAACCAAAAAAGCGCTCCTGGAAAAATGGCCGGATGGGGATACGGCGCGTCGCCGGGAATGGCGACACACACTGAGACGAACGGCCAGAAGATTTCCGGTAACGCGCGATGCGGCGCGAATTCTAGGAGCACTGAAATGGGGCGCGGCGTTACCGGAAAGCGCGCGCGCGCTCGTCTCATGGGAGTACGAGAAAAAACAGCTCGCTGGAAATACAAAGACATGAATCGAATCGGGAGGCAGAACCCCATCCTTCGCGCTGCAATGGCCAAGCGGCGCATCGCCGTCGGCCTGGGATGCGCACTGATCGGGGGCCTCGCATGGGCCAATGCGCGGGACTTCGACGTCGGCGGCGGCGAACTGCGGCCCGCGCTGGACGTCTACATCGCGCAGTCGGGCGTGCAGCTGATCTACAAGATGGAAGACGTGAAGGGCCTGTCGACGCGCGGCGTCAAGGGCAGGATCGCGCCCGACGCGGCGCTGGAACGCCTGCTGGACGGCACGCGGCTGCGCATACGGCGGGGGCAGGACGGGGCGATGGTGCTCATCGCGCCGGCCCCCACCGCGGCTGCGGCGGCCGGCGCAGCCGAAAAGAAGCAGTGACGGCGTAACTTTCGCGCGGGAGCGACCGAACTACGCTGCATGGGGCGCGGATGCGCATACATGCCGATGCCGCGTATTCAAGGGTCACCACTCCAAGGATCTGCCATGAACCACCACGGACGCCGTTTCGTTCTCAAGGCCGGCTCATCGACGCTCGGCCTGGCGCTTTTCAATGGCCTTGGCTGGAGCGCCGGCCTGGCGCATGCCGCCGAGCCCGGAAAGTTCGCCATCACCCGCACCGATGCCGAGTGGCGCAAGCTGCTCACGCCCAACCAGTACGCCGTGCTGCGCCAGGAAGGCACCGAGCGGCCCTACTCGAGCCCGCTGAACGACGAGCACCGCGAAGGCCGCTTCGCCTGCGCGGGCTGCTCGCTCGAGGCGTTCTCGTCGAAGACCAAGTTCGACAGCAGGACCGGCTGGCCCAGCTTCTGGCAGCCGCTGCCCGATGCCGTCGGCCAGAAGGTCGACACCACCGCCGGCATGACGCGCACCGAGGTGCACTGCGGCCGCTGCGGCGGCCACCTGGGCCATGTGTTCGACGACGGACCCAAGCCGACCGGCCTGCGCTACTGCATGAACGGCGTGGCCATGAAGTTCAACCCGGGCGCTGCCTGATCGCTTGATCGCTCATCGCTTGCTCGCCTGAACGGCCCGCCCCATGCTTCTGTTCGCCGTCGCCTATCTCGGCGGGGTGCTGACCATCCTCAGCCCCTGCATTCTTCCGGTGCTTCCCTTCGTGTTCGCGCGCGGCGACCAGCCTTTTCTCAAGGGCGGCCTGCCGCTGCTGCTCGGCATGGCGCTCACCTTCGCCGGCGTGGCGTCGCTGGCTGCGGTGGGCGGTGGCTGGGCGGTGGAGGCCAACCAGTACGGGCGGATGGCAGCGATCGTGCTGATGGCGCTGTTCGGCGTCACGCTTCTTTTCCCGCAACTGGCGCAGCGGCTCGCTCGGCCGCTGGTGAACTGGGGCGAGCGGCTGTCGGCAACGGCCGGCGGCAACGGCAGCGCGGGGCGAGGCGGGCGCTCGTCCTTCGTCGCATCGGTACTGCTGGGCGTGGCCACGGGGCTGCTGTGGGCGCCTTGCGCCGGGCCGATCCTCGGCCTGGTGCTGACCGGCGCGGCACTGGGCGGTGCGAGCGCGAAGACCTCGCTGCTCCTGCTGGCCTATGCGGCAGGCGCGGCGACTTCACTGGCGTGCGCGCTGCTGGTCGGCGGGCGCCTGTTCAGGGCCATGAAGAAATCGCTGGGCGCGGGCGAATGGATCCGCCGCGGCATCGGCGCGGCGCTGCTGTGCGGCGTGGCGGCCATCGCCCTGGGGCTGGACACAGGCGTGCTCGCGCAACTGTCGGTGTCGGGCACCTCGTCGGTGGAGCAGAGGCTGATCGACAAGGTGCGCCCGAAGAAGCCCGGGTCGCCGGTCGGGTTTCAGCCGGTGCCCACGAGCCACCGGCCTGACGACGGGCAGAGCGCCGCCGGCGCGCCGTTCACCAAGACCTGTTCTTCGTCGAGCCGCGAGGCAGCCGAAGGATCGACGTCGAAGGCGATCTGAAGCGCCTTGCCCACCAGCGCGTCTTCGATCGGCAGCTCCCACGTCAGGAACACCAGCGTGCAATCGCGTTCGGGCGCGAAGTCGGCCGCGTCGAAACCCTTGCTGCCGCCGCGCGGAATCACGGCATGCGGCTGGCCGGTATCGAAGACCACCGCCGTGCCGCGCACCAGCGGAATTCGAACGCCCGCACAGGGAAAGTGCAGGTCGAGACCCTTGTCTTCGCTCATGAAGAGATTGCAGAAGGCGGCGCCGCCGTATTGTGCGCCGTCGTGGTGATACCTCGCGCCGCGGCAAGCCATGAGCGCGACGTCGCTCGCGGCGAGCACGCCGGGCAGTCCGAGCGCCTCCGTCCAGTCCGTCGCGGCCTGCACGCATTGCCTGTAGTCCGGCCAGCGCGTGCGTGCGCGCGCCAGCGGCAATTGCTCGACGTCGCCGGGCTCCAGCGCAAGCTGCGTGGAGATCTCGCGCTCCCAGTCCGCGGTCAGGCGCGTGGGAGGCTTGGGCACGTCGAGCGTGCCCGTCAGCACCAGGTCGCTCACGCCGCGGCTGCGCATGGCGTCGCCGCTGCGGTAGCAGGCAGTCAGGCGGTCTCGTGCGCTGCGTGGTGGCGGGGCGGTGGACATCGGGGCAGTGTAGTGACGCCGGCTACTCGCCAATCACCCGCCGCACCGTCAGCAGCGCACTGCGCAAGCTCGGCAGCCCGACGGAGCCCAGCGCCAGCCGCAGCGCATGCGGCACGTGCTTCGACGTGGCGAAGGGCTCGGCCGTCGATACCGAGATGCCTTCGCGCATCAGCGCCGCCGAAACGTGGTCGGCGCGCGTTTCCTCGGGCAAGGGCAGCCACACGAAGTACGACGACGGATGGCGCACGAAGCGCATGCCCGCGAGCGTTTCGTCGACGATGGCCTGGCGCACCGCGGCGTCGTGCCGCTTTTCAGATTCGAGCTGCTCGACGGTGCCGTCTTCCAGCCATGCGCAGGCAATGGCCGTGGTCACGCCGGGCGTGCACCAGGTCGTGGCCCGGATGGCACGTTCGATCTTCGGCACCCAGGCCTGCGGCGCCACGACGAAACCCACGCGCAGCCCGGTCGCCACGTTCTTCGACAGCCCCGAGACGTACACGGTCGATTCGGGCAGCAGCGCGGCCAGCGGTGGCGGCGGCATGTCTTGCGGATCGTCGGCCAGGAAGGCGTAGGCCGCGTCCTCGATGACGAGCAGGCCGTGCCTGCGGGCGATGCTTGCCAGCCGGCGCCGGCGGCTCGTGCTCATCACCCAGCCCAGCGGGTTGTGCAGCGTCGGCATCGCATAGATGGCACGCACGCGGCGGCGCGCGCACAGGCGCTCCAGCGCGTCGAGGTCGGGGCCTGCGCCCGATGCCGGGATGGGGGCCAGCTCCAGCCGGTGCGCCTCGGCCAGCACCTTGAAGCCGGGATAGGTGAGGGCATCGACCGCCACCACGTCGCCGGGCTGCAGCAGCGCCATGGCCGTGACCGCGAGGCCGTGCTGCGCGCCGTCGACCAGCAGCACGCGCGACGGGTCGAGCGCGTCGAGCCCGCGTGACGCGAGATGCCGCGCGACACAGGCGCGCTCGTGCATGCGGCCGCCGTGCGGCGCGTAGCGCAGCATCGCGTCGAGTTCGCCGCCGGCGGCCAGCTGCCGCAGCGCGCCGCGCAGCAGTTCGGCCTGCCCGGGCAGCGAGGGGTAGTTGAAGTTCAGGTCGACCTGGCCCGCCGCCACGGCCTGCTGGTCGATGCCCTTGTCGCGGGGAATGGTCGCTTCGCGCACGAAGGTGCCGCGGCCGACCTCGCCGCTGACCAGGCCCATGGCTTCGAGTTCGGCGTAGACGCGCGACGCCGTCACCAGCGCGAGGCCGTGGCGCTCGGCCAGCCGCCGGTGCGTGGGCAGGCGGGTGCCGGGCTTCAACCGGCCCGCGCGGATCTCGGCGGCGAGTTCATCGACCAGTTGCTTGTAGCGGGCTTCGGCCATCGGTGCGATGTATGCATGACAATTTTTTGATTGTATTGATCGTCTTGCCTACGATCGACGGACCCGCTTTCCCGCACACACAAGAACGCCATGCACATCGCCATCCTCACCTTCGACGGCTTCAACGAACTCGACTCGCTCATCGCGCTGGGCGTGCTCAACCGGATCAGGAAGCCCGGCTGGCGCGTGACGCTCTGCTGCCCGACGCCGGAGGTCACGTCGATGAACGGCGTCACCGTGCGCGCGCAGTCGCTGCTCGAGGAGGCGCGCTCCGCGCAGGCGGTGGTGGTCGGCAGCGGCGTGCGCACGCGCGAGGTGGCCGGGAGCGCGGAGCTGATGGAGCGCCTGGCGCTGGACCCGGGCCGCCAGCTCATCGCGGCGCAGTGCTCGGGCACCCTGATCCTTGCCAAGCTTGGCCTGCTGGGCAGCGTGCCGGCCTGTAC
The DNA here is from genome assembly GCF_058809745.1 of Variovorax sp. MPBD4-3. Lineage (NCBI taxonomy): Bacteria > Pseudomonadati > Pseudomonadota > Betaproteobacteria > Burkholderiales > Comamonadaceae > Variovorax > Variovorax sp. MPBD4-3. Next base: position 36,924 of record NZ_JBXASW010000043.1, on the reverse strand, counting down.
CGACCTGACCACCAAGCCATGGGTGCAGGCGGCCGGCGTCGAAGTGCTCAACCAGCCCTTCTTTGCCAGCGGCAATGTCGCCACGGCGGGCGGCTGCTTCGCGTCGCCCTACCTGGCCGCGTGGATCATCGCGCGCACCGAGGGGCGGGAGGCCGCCGAGGCGGCGCTGCACTACGTGGCGCCGGTGGGCGAGAAAGAGGCCTACGTGGCCAATGCCTTCAGGTACATCGCGCCGTATCTGCCGCAAAAATGACGACGCGGGCCTTCATTTTTTCGGCACGCTGCCGATAAGCCTCTGGTCGACACACAAAGGACGGAGGAAAACATGGTTGCAGCCATTGGAGCGACGACTCCCGCGAGCGGCGGTGGGAATGACGTGAACGCCCAGATCGCAAGGATCCAGCGGCAGATCACCGACACGCAGAAGAAGATCGCGGAAACGCAGGGCGAATTGATCGAGGCGCCCACTGACGAAGCGCGCAAGGCGATCCAGATGCAGCTCCAGTCGATGGCCGCGCAGGTCCTCATGCTGCAGCAGCAGATCAACATGCTGCGGACCTCGCAGGTCCAGAAGGAGGCGCTGGAATCGGTCTCCAATGCGATGGACGGCGCCAGGAAGAGCGGCGGCATCCGCACCAATGCCGAAGGCGTTCCCATCGGCGGCACGGTGGACGTGCAGGCCTGAGCCCGCCGCTGCCTTCAGCTGCCGCCGCCGGCCTCCCGCTCGGGCCAGCGGTGGCGCGTGCCGCCCGAGCGCCGGTCGGCCTTTTCCATGACCACGCCCTGCGCGCTCAGTTCATTGCCGCGCTGCTCCAGGTGCCGCAGGCACTGGAGAAAGATTTCCAGGTGCGCGGGCGTGATGCCCTCGAGCAGTTCGGTGTTGAGCCCCGCGATGCGCGGGAACAGCTTGCCGTACAGATGCTCGCCAGAGGCGCTCAGGCGTACGTGAACCTCGCGCCGGTCCTCGGCATCCTGCCGGCGCACCACCAGTTTCTTCTCGACGAGGCTGCGCAGCCCGCGCGAGGTACGCACGCGGTCCAGGTGCAGGTGCGCGGCCAGCGCGGACGATGTCATCTCGCCGCGCTGCGCGAGCGTGCCGATCATTCCCCACTCGCGCCGCGTGATGCCGAAGCCGCCCTCGACCATGCGGGTCGCCATGCCGCTGCTGGTGCGCATGGCGCGCGACAACCTGTAGAGCAGCAGGTCGTCCAGGGAGCGCGGCTCGCGCAACGAACCCGCGTCGGGAAAGGCTTGCATACGGATGGGTTAAGGGTACTGGGCGTTGTGTGGTCCACCGGCCTCGAAAGCAGGTGATGGATTAGATCAACTGTTTGTTACCTGCGTATAAACCGCTCACAAATTTTCACAAACAGCGATCAGGAACGGCAGGCGATTTTCGCCACGACGGCATCGCGCATGACCGCTCACGACCACCGCTCTCAGGAAACCCCCATGGTTGCATTCTTTTCCAGGCGCAGGCTCTTGGCGTGGGGCCTCGGGCTCGCCGCCTGCATTTCCGGTGCCCAGGTCCAGGCGCAGCAGGCGCTGGACGGCCCCTTGACCCTGGTGGTCGGCTACGCGGCCGGCGGCACCACGGACCGCATCGCGCGCCTGGTTGCGGAGCGGCTGGGCGCCAAGCTCGGCGTGGCCGTGACGGTCGAGAACAAGCCGGGCGAGGGCGGACGGCTCGCGGCCAAGGAAGTGCGGCGCACGCCAGCGGGGCAGAACGTGCTGATGCTCGGCAACCCCGCCGTGATGGTGGTCGCGCCGCTGGTCATCAAGGACGTGGGCTACGACCCCGACAAGGACTTCGTGCCGGTGTCGCAAGTCAGCAGCTACGACTTCGCGCTGGCCGTGGGCCAGAAGCTGCAGCTCGACCGCGCCATGTTCCTGGTGGGCCGGCTCTGGGCGCATCCGGAAGAGGCCGTGTTCGGCGTGCCCGCGACCGGCAGCCTGCCTCACTTCTTCGGCCTGATGGTGGGCGACGCGCTGAGCGTGCAGCCGCAGATCAAGGGCTACGGCGGATCGGCGCCGTTGTCGGCCGACCTGATCGGCGGCACGCTGCCGATCGCCATCGACACGCTGGATTCGCTCTACGCGCAGCACCTGGCCGGCAAGATCCGCATCCTGGCGGTGTCGGGCAAGAAGCGCGCGAGCTTTGCGCCCGCGATCCCGACCTTCCGCGAGGCCGGCATGAAGATCGACGCCGACGGCTGGAACACCTTCTTCGCGCCCAGCACCATGTCACCGGCCAAGGTGCAGCTGGTGGCCGGCGCCATCCGCGAAGCGATGCGCGATCCGGGGCTGCAGAAGGCGGCCGAGGCGGCCTACATCACGCCGGTGGTGAGCTCGACGGCCGAGACCGCGCAGATGCTCAAGGCCTACAGGCAGCAGTGGGAGCCGGTGGTGCGGCGCTCGGGCTTCTCGCCCTGAGGGCGGGCTGTCAGTGCGAAGCGACGTAGACAGATGAGGGCAACGGGTCGGGCAGCGCGAACGCCTTGCGCATGCGCTCCGCTTCTTCGGCGGGGCCGCGTCCGAACATGCGCTTGAATTCGCGGCTGAACTGCGACGCGCTCTCGTAGCCGACTTGCGAACCGGCCACGGCTGCAGTCACCTCGCTGCGGGCCATGATCAGCCGTGCCTGATGCAGCCGCGTCGACTTGAGGTACTGCATGGGCGAAGTGGCCGTGACCGTCTTGAAGTGCGCATGGAACGACTGCGGGCTCATGCCGGCCTCGCCGGCCAGTTGACCGATGTCGAGCGCTTCCGCAAAAGAGGCGTGGATCTTCCGGATGGCTTTCGCGATCTTGCCGAACTGTCCTTGCCGCGTGAGCGCATTGCGCATCGAGGCGCCCTGCTCGCCGGTGAGCACGCGAAAGTAGATCTCGCGCACCAGCGCCGGACCGAGCACCACTGCTTCCAAAGGGACGCGCATGACTTCGAGAAAGCGCAGCACCGACTGAGCGAGCATGGCGTCCATCGGCGTGGACATCAGGCCCCGGGGTGCGGCCTGCGCCGCCAGCCCCTGTTCGTCGAGTTGGAGCATGAGTTCGGCGGCCACGCTGAAGTCGAGCCGGAAATAGATGGCCAGCAAAGGTTCTTCGGCGGTGGCGTCCGTTTCCATCGAGAACGGCACCGGCACCGACACTGCCAGGTAATGCTGTGCGTCGTACAGATACACCTCGTCGCCGAGAAAGCCGCGCTTGCGGCCCTGGCAGACGATCACGATGCCAGGGTCATACAGCACCGGCGCGCGGCTCAAGGGGCGGTTCGAGCGCAGGAAGCGCACATCGGGCAGGGCGGTGAGGTTGTAGCCTTCCGTCGGCGCGAGGGAGCCGAGCAGTTCGACCATGCGTGCCTGCATGGCCAATGGCGGGAGCGGAGGCACGGTCATCGTGGGTGGGGGCGGGGTGTTCGATGCGGCCAATTTGCCAGATCGGGCCGCCTCTTTCCAGCGGGCTGGAGTTTCAGGCAAGCAACTCAGCGAGACGGGCATTCCTGTTGCAGGCCCCGTTTCATAGCATGAGGCATCCATTTCTCAAGGAGCCCACATGGCTGCATCTTCCTCCAGGACATTCCTCATCACCGGCGTCAGCTCGGGCTTTGGTGACGCCTTCGCGCGGGCTGCGCTCGCGGACGGCCACGTCGTCGTCGGCACCGTGCGAGGCGAGGCTGCGCGCGGCGCCTTCGAAGCACTCGCCCCTGGCCGCGCCCATGCCGTGATGCTCGACGTGACCGACTTCGACGCCATCGAGCCGCTTGTAGCCGCCGTCATGCAACGGGTCGGGCCTATCGACGTACTCGTGAACAACGCGGGCTACGGCCACGAGGGCACGCTCGAGGAATCCGGCCTCGATGCGATGCGTCGCCAGTTCGACGTCAACGTCTTCGGCGCCGTAGCCATGACCAAGGCCGTCCTGCCGTCAATGCGCGAGCGCCGCAGCGGGCATATCGTCAACATCACTTCGATGGGCGGCTTCATCACGATGCCCGGCATCGCGTATTACTGCGGCAGCAAGTTCGCGCTCGAAGGTATTTCGGAAGTGCTGGCCAAGGAAGTCGCAGGCTTCGGCGTGAAGGTGACCGCGGTTGCGCCAGGCTCCTTTCGCACCGATTGGGCCGGGCGTTCGATGGTGCGCACGGAACGCACGCTGCCCGACTACGACGCGCTGTTCGAACCGATCCGCAAGGCGCGCCAGGAGAAAGACGGCAAGCAGGCGGGCGACCCCGCCAAAGCCGCGCAAGCCTTGCTGCGCATCGTGGCCGACGAGAACCCGCCAGTGCATCTGTTGCTCGGCAGGGACGCGCTCCGGTTGGTACGGGACAAGCTGGCGGTCATGTCGAGCGAGATCGATGCGTGGGAACCGCTGTCGGCCTCGACGGACCACGACTGACGGCTTCGACGAAGCGCTTCTCGATGTGCTGAAGTCCTGGGATCGCGTGGCGCACAAGCCGTCCATTCTCCAAGCCATGCTGTCCATCCTGCCGCACACCGATGTGCAGGAGGCAATAAGCGCTGTGAGGTCGAGCGGAAAGCGGTGCTACATCGCCAGCAACCAGCAGGCCCTGCGTGCGAGGTTCATGTCGACCGAACTGGGCTATGCGTCGATGTTCGATGGAGAGTTGTACTCATGCGCGCTGGGTGCCGCGAAACCCAGCATGCTCCACTTCGAGCGAGCATTGAAGGCGGTTGGCGCCGATGCAAGCACGACGCTGTTCATCGACGACAGGCTCGAGAATGTGGAAGGAGCCCGCCGGGCCGGGCTGCACGCCTTCCTGTACGACGGGCGCAGTGGAGCCGCCGTGCTGAAGTCCCATCTGCGCAAGTTCGGTGTCTTGGCGCCACAGTGAGCGCCAGCCCTGAGACGCGTCAGCGCGTCGCAACGATGAAGAGCCGCGGAAACGGCAGCAGCACGCTGCCGTCCTTCAGCGCCGGATAGGCCTTCGCGACGCCTGCCAGGTAGCTTTCGAGAAAGCCGGCCTGCTGCGCCGCATCGAGCAGCGCAAGGTAAGGCCGCAGCGCCGAGCCCTTGAACCATTCGACCACCGCCGGCGCGCCACCCGCCAGCGGGTGGTAGTAGGTGGTGCGCCACACGTCCACGCGGCTGCAATGCGGTTGCAGCATCTCGTAGTAGTCGATGGCGCCGTGCCGCGCCGGGTGGCGCACGTCGCCGATGCGGTCGGCCCAGCGCGGGTCTTTCGCTGTTTCGCGGGCGAGGCGGTGCGCGGGTTCTTCGAGGTTGTCGGGCGTCTGGATCGCGAGGTTGCCGCCGGGCGCGAGCTGCTGCGCCAGCCGGGGGTAGAGCGTGGCGTGGTCGGGCAGCCATTGCAGCGAGGCGTTGGCCAGGATCACGTCGACCGGCTGCGCGGGCCGCCAGGTGGCGATGTCGGCCACCTCGAAGTTCACGCCGGGCATGCGCTTGCGTGCGGCCTGGATCATGTCGTCGGAGCTGTCCATGCCGCTGACCAGCGCGCCGGGAAAGCGCTGCGCCAGCACTTCGGTGGAGTTGCCGGGGCCGCAGCCCAGGTCGACGGCGCTGCGCACTTCGCGCTGCGGCAGGGCGGCCACGAGGTCGCGCACGGGGCGTGTGCGTTCTTCTTCGAAGGCTGAATATTGCTTGGCTGACCAGGTCATCGCGGGGTTCCTTTGCTGTTCTGGCGGCGAGTTTGCCGAGCAGGGAGCGCTACGTAAAATGAATTTATTCTGGCCATTGATTCATAAATCTGATGAAGATCGACATCCTCGGCATCCAGGCTTTCGTGGCCATTGCCGACGAAGGCAGCTTCCAGGCAGCGGCCGGCGCGCTCAACGTCACGCAGACCGCCATCACGCAGCGGCTGCGCAAGCTCGAGGAATTCCTTGGCGTGGCGCTGGTGGAGCGCACCACGCGCTCGGTGGCGCTCACCACCATCGGGCGCGACTTCGTGCCGCGCGCGCGGCGGCTGCTGGTGGAGCTGGCCGATTCGCTGCTCGAGATCCGCGAGACCGGCAAGGCGGAGCGCGGCGACGTTTCGATCGCCTGCGTGCCCACCGCGGGCGTGCAGTTCCTGCCGCGCATCATGCAGGCCTATTCGGCCAGGCATCCGCACAACCGCATCAAGATACTGGACCACTCGTCATCGGCGGTGGCGAATGCGGTGCTGCACCGCGAGGTCGAGTTCGGCATCGGCATGGCGGGTGCGCACGCGCCGGAGCTGCAGAGCGTGCCGCTGATCGAGGACGAGTACGTGCTCATCTGCCACGAGGCGCATCCGCTGGCGCAGCGCAAGCGCATCGCATGGCGCCAGCTGGAGCCGCATCCGCTGATCTTCGCGGGCCATGCGAGCGAGAACCGGCCGCTGCTCGACCTGGCGCTGGGCGCGGCCGCCGCCAACCTGAAGCCCTTCTACGAAGTGCAGCGCAGCTCGACGGCAGTGGGGCTGGTCGCCGAGCGCGTGGCGGCCGCCGTGGTGCCGCGGCTTGCGCTGCAGAAAGGCGCCTACCCCACGCTGCGGATCGTCGAGCTCACGGAGCCCAAGGTGTCCCGCACGCTGGTGCTGATGACGCGCAAGACGGCGCGCCTCTCGCCAGCCGCGCAGGCGTTGTATGACCTGATCGAGGCGCAGGCCTCGGTGGCGCCTGTTCCGCGCCGGCGCTGACGGGCCGGTTGCTCAGGCCGCCTGTTTCGTCCCCAGCCTGCTGCCGCCCCAGCGCCCCGCCAGCCGCTTCACCAGCAGGTAGAACAGCGGCACGAAGAAGATGCCCAGCGCGGTGGCCGCCAGCACGCCGCCGAACACGCCGGTGCCGATGGCCACCTGGCTCGCGGAGCCCGCGCCGGTGGCCAGCGCCAGCGGCACCACGCCGGCCAGGAAGGCCAGCGAGGTCATCAGGATCGGCCGCAGCCGCAGGCGCGCGCCCTCGGCCACCGCGTCGAGCAGCGGCACGCCGCGGCGCAGCGCCGCTTCCGCGAACTCGATGATCAGGATCGCGTTCTTGGCCGACAGCCCGATGGTCGCGAGCAGGCCGACCTGGAAGTAGATGTCGTTCGACAGCCCGCGCAGCGACGCGGCAATCACCGCGCCCAGCACGCCCAGCGGAATCACCAGCATCACCGAGAACGGCACCGACCAGCTTTCGTACAGCGCGGCCAGGCACAGGAACACCACGAGGATCGACACCGCGAACAGCAGCGGCGCCTGCCCGCCCGACAGGCGCTCCTGGTAGGAGAGCCCGCTCCATGCGTGGCCGGTGCCCGCCTGCTTCTTCGCAATGGCCTCGACCGCCGACATGGCCGTGCCGGAGCTCGTGCCCTGCGCGGCCGCGCCCTGGATCTGCACCGCCGGCAGGCCGTTGTAGCGCTCCAGCTGCGACGCGCCCTGCGACCAGCGCGTGGTGGCGAAGGCCGAGAACGGCGTCATCGCGCCGGTGCTGCCGCGCACGAACCACTGGCCCATGTCCTCGGGGGCCGAGCGGTAGGGCGCGTCGGCCTGCACGTACACGCGCTTCACGCGGCCGCGGTCGATGAAGTCGTTGACGTAGCTGCCGCCCCAGGCAATGCCCAGCGTGGTGTTCACGTCGTCCAGCGACAGCCGCAGCGCCGACGCCTTGACCTGGTCGATGTCGACCTGCAGCTGCGGCGTGTTGGCGATGCTGTTGGCGCGCACCGACTGCAGGCGCCTGTCCTTGTTGGCGTCGCGCACCAGCGCCTCGCGCTTGTGCACCAGCTTGTCGGGGCCCATGCCGGAGGTGTCCTGCAGCCAGAACTCGAAGCCATTGGACTGGCCCAGGCCTTCGATGGGCGGCGGCACCATGCCGTAGACCTCGGCGTCGCGCTGCTGCTTCGAGAGCGCGGCGCTCGCGCGCTCGACGATGGCGTGCGCACGCTTTTCCGGGTCCTTGCGCTGCGACCAGTCCTTGAGCGAGACGAAGGCCATGCCCGTGTGCTGCCCCGAGCCGGCATAGCTCCAGCCCGCCAGCGTGAAGATGGTGTCGGTGGTGTCCTTCTCGGTTTCCAGGAAGTGCTTCTCGACCGCCCTGTTCACGGCGTCGGTTCGGCTCTGCGTGGCGCCGGCCGGCAGCGAGACCTGCACCATCACGCTGCCCTGGTCTTCCTCCGGCAGGAAACCGCCGGGCAGGCCCAGGTAGAGCAGGCCCATGCCCGCCACGATGGCGGCATACACGGCGGTGAAGCGCAGCGGCTTGCGCAGCATGCGGCCCAGCAGGCCCACATAGCGGCCCTGCGCGGCGTCGAAGCGCTGGTTGAACGCACCGAGGAAACCGCGCGTGCGCGGCGGCACGCCCGGCTTCAGGAAGCGCGCGCACAGCGCCGGGATCAGCACGATGGCCACCACCACCGACAGCGCCATCGACGCGATGATCGTCACCGAGAACTGCCGGTAGATCACGCCCACCGAGCCGCCGAAGAAGGTCATCGGCAGGAACACCGCCGACACCACCACCGCAATGCCCACCAGTGCGCCGGTGATCTCCTTCATCGACTTGATGGTGGCGGCCTTTGCGTCGAGCCCTTCCTCGTGCATGACGCGCTCGACGTTCTCCACCACCACGATGGCGTCGTCCACCAGCAGGCCGATGGCCAGCACCATGCCGAACAGCGTGAGCACGTTGATCGAATAGCCGAAGGCCGCGAGCACGCCGAAGGTGCCCAGCAGAACCACCGGCACGGTGATGGCCGGGATCACGGTGGCGCGCCAGTTCTGCAGGAACAGGAACATCACCACTACCACCAGCGCGATGGCCTCCAGCAGCGTCTTGAGCACCGACTGGATCGAGATCTTCACGAAGCGCGTGGTGTCCTCCGCATAGGCCACGCGCAGGCCGGCGGGCAGCGAGGGCTCCATCTCCGCGATGCGCGCCTTCACCGCCCTGGCTGTGGTCAGCGCATTGGCGCCGGGCGCCAGCATGATGGCCGCGCCGGCTGCGGGGTGGCCGTTCAGGCGCGTGGTTTCAGCGTACGACTCGTTGCCGATTTCCACGCGCGCCACGTCGCCCAGGCGCACCACGGCGCCGTCGGCCTGGGTCTTGAGCACGATGCCGCGGAACTGCTCGGGCGTCTGCAGCCGCGAGAGCGCGGTCACGGTCGCGTTGAGCTGCTGGCCGGCGGGCGACGGCCGCGCGCCGATCTCGCCGACCGACACCTGCGTGTTCTGCGCGGTGATGGCGGCGGTGATGTCCGACGGCATCAGCTGGTAGCTCGCCAGCCGGTGCGGGTCGAGCCAGATGCGCATCGCATACGCCGCGCCGAAGGCCTGCACCGAGCCCACGCCGTCGACGCGGCTCACCGGGTCGCGCAGGTTGCTGGCCATCCAGTCGGCCACGTCGGTGTCGGTGCGGCGGTCGGTCTCGTCGTAGAGCGCCACGATCAGCAGGAAGTTGTTCTGCGACTTGTAGACCGTCACGCCCTGCTGCTGCACCGCCTGCGGCAGCCGGCTGGTGGCCTGGCTGACCTTGTTCTGCACCTGCACCTGCGCGGTGTCTGGGTCGATGCCCTGGCGGAAGGTGATGCTGATGTCGGCATAGCCGGCCGAGCTGCTCGTCGACTTGAAGTACAGCAGGCCGTCGATGCCCTTGAGCTGCTGCTCGAGCACCTGCGTCACGCTGTTCTCCACCGCCTGCGCCGATGCGCCGGGGTAGTTGGCCGAGACGACGACGGTGGGCGGCGCGATGTCCGGGTACTGCGACACCGGCAGCGTGCGTATGGCCACGCCGCCCGCCAGCATGATGAGGATGGCGATGACCCATGCGAACACGGGCCGGTGGATGAAGAAATTCGCGATCACGTCGGGTTGCTCAATCTGCGGAAGAAGCAGTGGCGGCGTTCGCTGCCGTCACCGGTACCGGCTTCACCTTGGCTCCGGGCTGGGCGCGCTGCAGCCCGTCGACTACCAGGCGGTCGCCTTCGCGCAGGCCCTTGCTCACGATCCACTGGTCGCCCGTGGTGGTGCGCAGCTCCAGGGCGCGCAGCTCGACCTTGTCTCCCGCGCCCACCACCAGGGCGGTGGGCTCGCCTTTCTCGTTGCGTGCCACGCCGCGCTGCGGCGCGAGGATGGCCTGCCGTTCCACGCCGGACTCGACCTGCGCGCGCACGTACATGCCCGGCAGCAGCAGCCCCTGCGGGTTCGGGAACTCCGCGCGCAGCGTGACCGAGCCCGTGGCCGGATCGACCGAGACTTCGGAGAACTTCATGGTGCCCGCGTGCGAATAGGGCAGGCCGTCTTCCATGCGCAGGCCCACCCGCGCGCTGGCGGGCGCCATGTCGCCGGAGATGAAGCGGCGCTTGAGCCGCGTCAGCTCCAGGCTCGACTGCACCACGTCGACATAGATCGGGTCCAGCCGCTGGATGGTGGCCAGTGCCACCGTCTGGCCCGGCGCCACCAGCGCGCCTTCGGTCACGCTGGAGCGCCCGATGCGTCCCGCGATGGGCGCGGTGATGCGGGTGAAGCCGAGGTTGATGCGCGCCGCCTTCACCGCCGCCTGCGCGGCCTTCACGCCGGCCTCTGCCTGCACCAGCGCGGCCTGCGCCTCCTCGTGCTCCTGGCGGCTCACCGCATTGGCCTTGACCAGTTCGCCGAAGCGCCCGGCCTTGCCCCGCAGGCTCGCGATGCCGGCCTGCGAAGTGGCGAGCGCGGCCTGGGCCTGTTCGTGCGCGGCCTCGAAGGGGCCGGGCTCGATCTCGTAAAGCACCTGGCCCGCGCGGACCATGCTGCCTTCCTCGAACAGGCGCTTGCGCACGATGCCGTTGACCTGCGGCCGCACTTCGGACACGCGGAAAGCGGCGGTGCGGCCCGCCAGTTCGGTGTGCACCGGTACGTCGGCGGTGTGCAGCGTGACCACGCCGACTTCGGGCGGCGGCGCTTCGACGGTGGCGGGAGGCTGCTTGGCGCCGCATGCGGCGAGCACGAGCACGGAAAGCAGCGGAAGGGAAAACAGGAGCTTGGAGGTCATGGCCGTCGAGAAACGCGGTGCGGCGCGGGCCGGGGTCGTCCGGGTCGCGCGCGTGTGATTTGCACAAAGTTGGTGCATTGTGCCGCTCGTGTTGCGTCGCAACATGAAGGATTCCTTTGCTTCCAAACCAACGACAAAAAGCCCATGCAGGCACGAGCCCGCCGCCACGTCGATCCGTGGCGGCGGGCCCTGCCGCATGGGCCGCTATGGCGGTGGCTGGCTTGGAGCTAGCTGGCGCTCTGCTGGCGCCGTCCCAGTGCGAACACCGAGTTCGGCGCGTCGACGACGAAAGGCTTGCGCGCGGCCGGCTGGCCGGCCGGCGTGCGCCGGCTGTCGGTCCGCACGGCGGCTTGGACGCCCTTGGCCTTCTGTTCGTCGACCAGGCTTTGCAGCGAGATCGACTTGAGGAACTCGACCGCCCGCAGGTTCACGGTGGCCCAGAGTTCGTCGATTTCGCAGCGGCCGGGTTCGCCAGGCGCGTCGGCGCCGCGCTGGCGGTTGGATTCGGCATCGTGTTCCTCGATCGAGAGGACGATGTCGGCCACGGAAATATCCGCAGCCTTCCGGCTCAGAGAATACCCGCCGCCCGGGCCCCGTGTCGACTCGACCAGGTCGTTGCGGCGCAGCTTGCCGAACAGCAGCTCCAGGTAGGACAGCGAGACGCGCTGGCGCATGCTGATCGACGCCAGCGTGACCGGACCCGAGCGTCCGTGCAGGGCGATGTCGATCATCGCCGTGACCGCGAAGCGGCCCTTGGTGGTGAGGCGCATGGGGAGTTCCTTTCCTTCCTGGGGGTTGTTACTCGTCCCGGCCGCCGGCGATGCCCAGCAGGGCCAGCAGCGACTGGAACACGTTGTAGATGCTGAGGTAGACGCCCAGCGTGGCGGAGATGTAGTTGGTCTCCAGGCCGTCCTTCACGCGCTTGAGGTCGTGCAGGATGAAGGCCGAGAAGATGCCGATGGCCAGCACCGACAGCGTCATCATCAGCGCGCTCGACTTCAGGAAGAAGTTGGCGATGCCCGCCACCAGCAGCAGGATGGCGCCGATGAAGAGCCACTTTCCCATGCCCGACAGGTCGCGCTTGATGACCGACGACAGCGTCGCCATGCCCAGGAAGATCGCGCCGGTACCGGCGAAGGCCGTCATGACCAGGCTGGCGCCGTTCTGCAGGCCGAGCACGGTGCCCACCAGGCGCGACAGCATCAGGCCCATGAAGAAGGTGAAGGCCAGCAGCACCGGCACGCCGGCGGCGGATTCCTTGGTTTTCTCGATGGCGTACATGAAGCCGAAGGCGCCGCCGAGGAACACCATCAGGCCGATGCCCGGCGACATGGCGCGCGAGAAGCCGGTGGAAACGCCGATCCAGGCGCCGAGAACGGTGGGCAGCATCGACAGCGCGAGCAGCCAGTAGGTGTTGCGCAGGACGCGGTTGCGTTCCTGGGACGAGGCCAGCGGCAGGTCGGTGCTGGCGTAGACGGGAGGGCTGTTGTTCATTGTGATGATTCCTTGATGCTTGTTGGACGACCGGCGCCGTGCGGTGCGAATTGGCGTGCGCAGCGGCGAACGGCCGAAAAAAACAAAATTGCTGTCTGGGCGATGCCGGGTGCCGCCGATTGGGCGGCAGGCCCGGATCAGGGGAGGCGGGAGCCGTGGCGGCTCCCGGTCGCGCAGGGCCTTGCGGCCTCAGGCGACGAAGAGCGCGGCGCGGGGTGGCCGCTTGGGCCGGGCGAGGAACGGCGAGACCGTGGTGGTCAGGCCGAGCTTGGGTGGCTGCTCCGAAAGAAGGAGCGGCAGGGGAATGTCGTTGCGGGCGTCGACCAGCTCGGCGTGTTCGGAGCCGGCTTCATCGAGCGAATTGGCATCGTCGGGTGCCGGGTCGGCATCGGCAACCAGGGCCTTGCCGTCGGAAAGGGCGTCGTCGGCCAGCGATGCGGCGGCGACGAGCGTCTTGGAGGTCAGGGTGGTTTGCGAGGACTGCGCCTGCTGGGCATGCGAATGGCCGGCACCGATCATGTTGTGGGCAAGCACGGCAAAACCGTAGCAGGACAACATGATGGCAAGGACAGTAGCGGCAAACCAGCGGTACATGAAGGGGTAATTTTACCTGCCGCGCCAGGGGCTGTCCGGCGCGGCCACTTTCAACCGACCTGATCGCACGGATGCTCCCTCAGGCAGGCGCGGTCGGCGTTTCGCTGCCCGAGGGCTGCAGCCATTCGCTTGCGTGGGTGCGCAAGGCATCGATCTGCAGCCATATCAGAGCCAGTTCGGTGTGGAAAGTTCGCGCCTGCGGGTTCGATTCGCCGCCGGCGGCCGCTGCCGCCTGGGCCAGCGCGGCGCGCGCGGCCTGCTCGGCCGCGGTGTCGCGCGGCCCGTCCACCGAGCCGCTGTCCAGCCCCGCCGCCAGCGCTTCGAGTGCCGCGATGGCGCCTTCCGCCGAGCTGCGCAGCACCGCCATCTGCGCCGAATCGGGCAGCGCCGCGCGGTGCGCGCCCAGCGCCGAGAGATAGCTCAGCAGCGTGTGCGAGCGGATCAGGAAGCGCAGCGCCACGCCCGCGCGCGGCCGCACGTAGCCCGGTTCGCGGAACATGTCGGACACCGCGGTGGACAGCGCCGCGTCGGCGTTGTGGTCGTTGCGGCGGGCCAGCCGGTAGTCGAGGTGGTCGCGCGCGCCGGTGCGGTACTGCTCGACGATCTGCCGCAGGTAGCCCGCGTGGCCGCGCATGGCCGTGGCCGCCAGTTCGTTGATGCGGCGCGCCTGCCAGTGCGGCAGCACCAGCAGCACCGCCAGCCCGGCGATCGCGCTGCCGATGGCGGTGTCGACCAGCCGCGGCACCAGCAGCACGCCGCTGTCGCCGACTTGGTTGAAGCACATCAGCACCAGCAGCGTCATCGACGCGGTGGCCAGCAGGTAGCGCGTGGTGCGGGTTGCGAAGAACACCACGCCCGCCGCCACCGCTATGACCGACTGCACCAGCGGCTGGGGAAACAGCTGCAGCAGCGCCCAGCCCGCCACCACGCCCAGCGCCGTGCCCGCAATGCGCTGGCCCATGCGTGCGATGGTGTCGCCGTAACTCTGCTGGCACACGAACAGCGTGGTCAGCAATATCCAGTAGCCCTGCGCCGGATGGATGACCTGCATCACGCCGTAGCCCGCCACCAGCGCGATCGACAGCCGCAGCGCATGGCGGAACAGCGGCGAGCGCACCGTGAGTTGCCGCCGCACGCGCTCCACCGCGTCGCGCCATGAACGCGGCGAGCGGTCGAACAGGCCCATCTCGGTACGGCCGGCGCGCGCCGAGGGCTGGCTTGCGCCCGCCAGTTGCCCGTCGAGCTGCGCGAGGTTGCGCGCCAGCGCCTCGACCGACGCGAGCAGCACCAGCCGCTCGGGTGTGGCGGCTCGCGCGCGTTCGTGTTCGATGGCGCTGCGCAGGTCGGCCAGTGCCAGCACGGTCTCGGTTCCGGTGTCGAAGGGTTCGCGCCGCGCGATCGATTCCGACAGCCGCAGGCACGCCAGCCCCTGCAGGCCCAGCACGCGCTGGCAGCGGTAGAGCAGGTCGCTGTGGAAGAAGGCGTCGGCCAGCGCGTTGTAGTCGTCGTGCGAGGAGCTGGCGCGCTCGTGCACGTCCTGCGCGATCAGGTAGAGGCCGCGGTAGCGCGAGATGCGCCCGGTCGGCGCCCGCGCGCCGATGCGGCGGAAGATGCTTTCCTTGGCCGCGTTGAGCTCGCTCACCACCTCGGCATTGAGCTGCGCGAGCGCGAGCCGCTTGCGCTCTATGTCGATGCCGCGCAGCGGCTCGAACAGCGAGGCCTTGAAGCGCACGTAGTTGCCCAGCACCGTGAACAGCGTCACCAGCCGCGCCTGCACCGGCTGCGCCGGAAAGGCCGCGCACCAGAGCACCGAGAACACGCCGTACCAGGCCGCGCCGGCCAGCAGCAACAGCGGCTCGCGGCCACGGTGGACCGTGGTTCCGTGCGAGCTCATGTTCTCGATGCCGAGCGTGGCGTACATCCCCAGGATCAGCGTGGCATAGGCGATGGCCTTGTAGCGTGCCTCCACGGCCCCCAGCATCGTGAGGCAGAAGGCCGCGAGCGCGAGCCCGGTGATGAACAGCCACGGCAGGCCGAACAGCGCCTCCACCGCGAACGCCGTCGCCGCGAAGCAGGCCAGCGTGACGATCTGCGCGCGAAGCCGGCCGCGCCAGCTGTCGTCGGTCTCGGCGAGCGCGCTGGCGATGGCGCCGAGGAACAACGGGATCACCGCGTCGGGGTGGCCGGTGTAGCCGCAGGCGGCCATCAGGCTGCCGAGCGTGAGCAGGATGCGCAGCGGCTGCGCGCGGGAAGCAAAAGACCGCAGCCGCTGGCGCAGCGCGTCGGGAGACAGGGGAAGCATGGCGCGATCTTGCACGATGCATGCCACGGGATTCTTACGTCACGGCGTGGCGGCGCAGGAATCCGTGGCGTGGGGCGATCCAGTCGGCCGTGCCGGCGGCGGTGGTGGCGGTGCCGGTGAACAGCGTGCTGTCTTCGGCCAGCAGGAATTGCAGGCCCCCGGCGCCGTTCAGCACCTGCAGCGTGGCACCGCCGAGGTCGAGCGGTTCGCCGGGCGCGGGTTGCAGCACGGATGCTTCGGGCCACGCTTCGCGCACCGCATCTTCCAGCGGCAGCGCCAGCGTCGACCAGATCCGGCGCACGCGGCCCGGTGCGGCATTGCGCAGCGCCGCGATGTGCCCGGGGCTCGCCGGCGAAGGGTCGATCAGCACGCAGTCGCCGCCTTCGATGCCCGCGAAATAGCTGTGCGGCAGCGCGCCAGTCGCATCGGCCGGCCCCGTGACCCGCCAGACCCGTGGCGACAGCCGCATCACCAGCCCGGTCTCGAGTGCATAGCGCCCGCCGCCCTGGCCGTCGGGGTCGACGCGCCCGACCTCGTCATATGCCGGCTCTTCCATGTTCACCGGCCGCCGTCCCTGTGGGCCGTCCGCGAGGCGGGGCATGACGCGCGGAATGTGCTTCAGCCCGCGCGCATGGGCCATGAGTTCCCGCACGCTCGAGAACTGCGCGAGCTGCTCGAGGATGCGCCGCGTCACGTTCATCAGCTTGAGTCCGCGCGCCGGGGAAACGGCATCGGCAGGCTGCAGCCACAGGTGCTCGACCGTCTCGCGGCCGTCGGGCCGCACCGTCTGCGCGTCGGGCATCGATGCCAGGAAGAAGCGGGTGTCGAAGCGGCGCGGCATGCCCGGCGGCGTGAGCCAGTGCGTGAAGTAGGCGAGCCGGTCCACCGCGAGCTGCCAGCCGTGGGCTTCGCACATCGCAACCAGCGCGTCGGTGCCTTGTTCCGCTGCATGGCGCATGGCCGAAAGCTGCCCGGCCGGCATGCCGTCGAGCGCCACCAGCCGGCCCGGGCTCGCCTTGTCCGTCGCGAACAGCAGGCCGGCCTCCTCGAAGCATTCGCGGATCGCGGCCGCGTAGTAGTCGAGCCCGCCTTCCGGCACCGCGAGGCGCGCGCTCGCGGCGGCATCGTCGAGCCCGCTGCACTGCGCGTGAAGGCTGCGGTCGTGCGCGTCGATCACGCCTCCGGGGAACACGCTCGCGCCGCTGTTCTGGTCGTCGGCCTTCTCGGCGCGGCGCAGCATCAGCACCTCGAGTCCGTGCGTGCCGTCGCGCAGCACGATGAGCGTGGCCGCGTTGCGCACGGGGCGCAACGCGGCGGTTTTTTGCCGTGTCTCGTTGTTCTGGGTGTTCATGGGCCGTCATTCTCGCGCCGGCCGGCCGCTGGCACACAGGTGACAGCCGCACCGCGCGGCTGTCGCGCGAAGGACCGTGCGAAACCCGCTGCGCCGCTTAACTTCAATGCACTTAGTTGAAGGACGCCTGATGCATTTCGAATTCACACCCAAGGTGATCGCGCTGCGCGACGAGTTGTTGAAGTTCATGGACGAACACGTCTACCCGAACGAAAAACGCCGTGAAGAAGAGCTGGCCGCCAACGCCCGCGCCGGCCGTCCCTATGCCGAGCTGCCGATGATGGCCGGCCTCAAGGCCAAGGCGCGCGAGCGCGGCCTGTGGAACCTTTTCCTGCCCGAGGCCGAGCACGGCCCGGGCCTGACCAACGTCGAGTACGCGCCGCTGTGCGAGATCATGGGCCGGCGCTACTGGTGCGCCGAGATCTTCAACTGCTCCGCGCCCGACACCGGCAACATGGAAGTGCTGGCGCGCTACGGCACCAAGGCCCAGCAGGAGCGCTGGCTCACGCCGCTGCTGGCCGGGGAGATCCGCTCGTCGTTCGCGATGACCGAGCCCGAGGTGGCATCGAGCGACGCCACCAACATCCGCTGCAGCATCCGCCGCGAAGGCGACGAGTACGTCATCAACGGCCGCAAGTGGTACATCACCGGTGCCATGCACGAGCGCTGCGAGATCTTCGTGCTGATGGGAAAGACCGACCCCGACAACGCCGACCGCCACAAACAGCAGTCGATGATCCTGGTGCCGAAGAACACGCCCGGCGTGACCATCGTGCGCGACATGCAATTGCTCGGCATGTACGACCCGCCCTTCGGCCACCCCGAGATCGTGTTCGACAACGTGCGCGTGCCGGTGGAGAACATCCTGCTCGGCGAAGGCCGCGGCTTCGAGATCGCGCAGGGCCGCCTCGGCCCCGGCCGCATCCACCACTGCATGCGCGCCATCGGCATGGCCGAGTCGGCGCTGGAGATGATGTGCCAGCGGCTGGTGTCCCGCACCGCGTTCCACAAGCCGCTGTCGGAGCAGGGCGTGTGGCGCGAGCGCATTGCCGAGTCGCGCATGCTCATCGAGCAGTCGCGCTGGATGGTGCTCAACGCCGCCTACCGCATGGACACCGTGGGCAACAAGGTCGCCGCGAAGGAGATCGCGATGATCAAGGTGCTCACGCCCAACAACTGCGTGAAGGTGATCGACTGGGCCATGCAGGCCTTCGGCGCGATGGGCCTGAGCCAGGACACGCTGCTCACCCACTTCTACGCCTACGAGCGCCACCTGCGCGTGGCCGACGGCCCCGACGAGGTGCACCGCAACGCCATCGCCAAGCAGGAGCTGGCGGCGTACCGCTAAGGCAGCGGCGCGCAGCGGGAAGATGTCCGGCGCTCAGGCCGGCACGGGCGCTTCCCACGCAAAGCCCACGCCGTACACCGACCGGATCCAGTCATGCTCCGGCGTCACCGCGCCGAGCTTGCGGCGCAGGTTCTTCACGTGGCTGTCGATGGCGCGCTCGGTCACGTCCACGGTGTCGTCGTAGGCCAGCTCCAGCAGCCGCGCGCGCGAGAAGATGCGGCCCGGGTGCCGCGACAGCACCTGCAGCAGCCCGAACTCGCGCCGCGTGAGGTTCAGCGGCGTGCCTTCGAGCGACGCGCGCCAGTGCACGTCGTCCATCACCAGGCCCGGCGCATCGTTCTGCGCAGAGCCCTGGCCGGGCATGTTGCCGGGCGCGGTGCGCCGCAGCACGGCGCGCACGCGCGCCACCAGCTCGCGCGGCGAGAAGGGCTTGCACACGTAGTCGTCGGCGCCGAGCTCCAGGCCCAGCAGGCGGTCGACCTCTTCGATGCGCGCGGTGAGCATGATGATCGGATGCGCGGTGTGTTCGCGCGCGCGGCGCAGCACCTCGATGCCGTCCAGCCGCGGCAGCATGATGTCGAGCAGCGTGAGGTCGGGCGGCGTGGCCACGATGCTCTCGAGCGCGCTCTGCCCGTCGGTGAAGTGCGTGGTCTCGTAGCCGGCATGGCGTAGGTAGTCCTGCACCACGGAGGCGATGTCGGTTTCGTCTTCGACGATGACGATGCGTGTCATGAGGAGGTGGCCAGTGGCAGGGTGATGGTCACGCGCAGCCCGCCGAGCGGCGAGGCCGACGCTTCGATGGTGCCGCCGTGCGCCTCGATGGTCGCGCGGCAGATCGACAGGCCGAGCCCGGAACCGCCGAGCTCGCGGCTGCGCGAGGTCTCGCCGCGGAACAGCCGGTCGAACAGGCGAGGCAGTTCTTGGTCGGGCACGCCGGGCGTGCTGTCGTCGAACAGCAGCGTGAGGCAGTTGCCCGTGCGGGCGCCTTCGACGATCACGTCCAGCCGCAGCTCGCCGCCTTCGTCGGTGTAGGCCAGCGTGTTCTCCAGCAGGTTCATGAACACCTGGTGCAGCCGGTGCGCGTTGCCTTCGATCACGGGCTGCGCCGGGCCCGCGACACGGTCGACCGCATGCCGGTCGACCTCGATGCCGCGCTTGGCGAAGCGGTCGCGCGTGTGGTCCAGCGCCTCTTTCAGCAACGACAGCGGGAACACCGTGGTCATCTGCAGGTCGCCCTGCGGCTCGCGCATGCTGCTGCGCAGGTCGTCGACCAGCTGGCCGAGGCGTATGACCTGTCGGTGCAGCCGCAGCGCCGTGCGCTCGTCGAAGGTGCGAACGCCGTCCTGCAGCGCCTCGATCTCGGCGCGCATGGCGGCCAGCGGCGTGCGCAGTTCATGCGCCGCGTCGGCCAGCCAGGCGCGGCGCGAGGCCTCTACGGTGTCCAGGCGCTGCGCCATGTCGTTGAAGGTCTTGCCCAGCAGGGCGAGCTCGTCCGAGCCCTGCACCGCGACGCGTGTGGACAGCCGGCCGCGCGCCACGTCCTGCGCGGCCTGGGTGAGTTCGTCGATCGGCCTGAACCAGCGTCGCGCGAGCAGCCACGACAGCACCAGCGCAAAGCCCAGGCCGCACAGGCCGGTGAGCACGATCACGCCCGACTGGCGCGCGACGAAGGCGCGGTCGGCCTCGCTTTCCAGCCCCTCCAGCGGGGCGAGCGCGAGGTAGCCGACGACCGACTTGTTGTGCCGGATCGGCATGCGCGCGGCGTTCGACATGTCGATGTCGGCGCCCACCACCCGCTTGCCGCCCGCGTCCAGCACCGCCAGGCGCTGGAAGATGGAGTCGTGCATGCCGCGCGGATCGGGAAACACCCAGGGCGGCGGTGCGCCGAGCATGCGGCGCGGCATCAGGTCGAGCTGCGGCGGCGGGCCGCCGCCCGGGCCGCCGTCCGGCGGCGGTTCGGGGCGCATGGCGCGGTATTCGTACCAGGGCGGCAGCCGCCGCTCGTCGCCGCTGGCGGCGGTGCTGTCGAGCAGGCTGGCGAAGCGGCCCATCTGCAGGCGCTGCCAGGCGTCGTCGTTGTCGCGCAGGTGCTTCCAGTCGCCGTTGGCCACGTAGTTCTTGAGCACCAGCTGCGCAAGCCAGTCCATGCGCCGGATCTCGATCTCGGCCACGTAGGAGCCCAGGCCCCGCTGCAGCGCAACGATCGACAGCCCCGCGAAGCTGATGAGCAGCACGATCAGCAGGGCGGCCAGCGCCAGGAAGATCTTGCGGGAGAGGGTCAGTTGCGGCATGGGCAAGGCAAGGGCATGGCCGCATTCTGCGGCACGCCTGGCGGAGGAGAGAAGAGGAGGTGGCAAGCCGATGATGCGGGCGGAATTTGGAGGAAATTGGGAGGAATTCCGGCCGGGCTTCTCCATGTTTCCTCCCAGATGGGGCCGCAGCATAGGGCCATGAATCCGGAACCGAGCCTTGCGCTGCTGGGTGCGATCACCGTGTTCCTGGGCCTCGTAGCCCCGGCATGGTGGCTGCTGGTCCGCTGGGCCGAGGGCCGCGCGACGCGGCCGTCCGGCGCACGGCCCGCCGGCCCCACCGAGCACGAGCAAGAACAATGACCCACCACGACACATCCTCCATCGGCCGCCGCGGCCTGCTGGCCACCCTGGGCGCCGCCACGCTGGCTGCCGCCTCCACGCGTACCGCCGAGGCCGCCGCGCCAAGGCTGCCGCTGACCGCGCAGACCACCGAGGGCCCCTACTACCTCGACGTGGCGCAGGTCCGCCGCGACATCACCGAAGGGCTCCAGGGCGTGCCGCTGGACGTGCGCTTCACCGTGTGCGATGCGGCGGGCAAGCCGCTGCCCGGGCTGCGCGTGGACATCTGGCATTGCGACGCGCAGGGCCGCTACTCGGGCTTCCCGGCGCAGGGCGACGACCGCTCGGGCGCCTTCGAAGGCAAGACCTTCCTGCGCGGCAGCCAGTTCACCGGCCGCGACGGCACCGCCGCCTTCGCCACCGTCTATCCGGGCTGGTACGCGGGGCGCACCACCCACATCCACATGAAGGTGTTCAAAGGAACCCGCGCCGTGCTCACCTCGCAGTTCTTCCTGCCCGACGCGCTCAGCGAGTTTCTCTATACGCAGGTCCCGCTCTACCAGCGATCCCGCGTGCGCGACACGCTCAACAGCGTCGACGGCATCGCCCTGAGGGCCGGTGACACGGTGCTGGGCGCGGTGCGCGAGGAGCGCCAGCGCTATGTGGCCACGCTCGCGCTGGTGGTCGACCCGGCCGCCGACCCGGTGGTGGACCGCCCGCCCCGCCCGGGCGCCATGCCGCCACCGCAAGGCGCGCAAGGCACGCCCGGGATGCCGGCCATGGGCGTCGGTGGAAGGCCCGTGCACCCCCGCGCACTGGAAGGCGCCGCGCGCATCAAGGCGCTGGTGCCGCCTCGCACCACGGGCTGAGCCCGGCGTTCATTGACGTCGAGCGCTTCCTCCACCAGCAGGATGCGGCCCCAGGGCTTCGGCCGCCGGCTTCAGAAAGACGTTCCGATCTGGAACTGGAAGCGCTGCGTGCGGTCGGCCGCGATGTTGTTGGCCGTGTCTTCCTTCTGGTAGAGCAGCGGCACCGCATACGCCAGCCGCAGCGGCCCCAGCGGCGAGATCCAGCTGATGCCGATGCCAGCCGACGCGCGCAGGCGGTTCTGCGCCTTCCACTGCGCGTCCGTCATGCTGGCGGTGCGGTCGGCGAACACGTTGCCCGCGTCGAAGAAGCTGTAGAGGCGCAGCGTCTTGTCGTTGCCCGCGCCCGGGAAGGGCGTGCTGAACTCCATGTTGAAGATCGCCTTGCGCGTGCCGCCCAGCGCGCCGTCGGTCACCGAGTCTTTCGGGCCGAGCGAGTTCTGCTCGAAGCCGCGGATCGAGCCCAGGCCGCCGGCGTAGAAGTTCTTGAAGATCGGGTAGGTGCTGTCGCCCAGCGCGCGCGCATAGCCGAGCTGCCCGTTGACGGCCAGCGTGTACTGCTTCGACAGCGGGAAGTACTGCTGGTACTGGTAGTTGGTCTTCAGGTAGCGCAGCTCGCTGCCCACGCCCACTTCGAGGTTGGCGCTTTGCAGCTTGCCGCGCGTGGGCACCAGCGCGCTGTCGCGGTCGTCGCGCGACCAGCCCAGCGTGGCCGGAATGCCCACCACGCTCGACTTCGCGCAGGTCACGCTCGGCGCGGTGCCGGTGCACTTGAAGTAGTCGAGGTAGGCCTGCGGCGTGGCGGTGTACACGTAGGAGCCGTCGACCAGCGCATAGGTGCCGTTGGTGCCGGGCGTGAACGAATAGCGCTCCACGCCGATGCCCAGGTACACCGTGTCCTGCTCGCCCACCGGCAAGCCGAAGCGCACCGAGCCGCCGTCGCTGGCGAGCTTGTAGTTGCCGTCGGCCTCGTAGTAGGGCCGCGTGGTGGTGTGGAACACGTTCAGCGTGCGCGAGATGCCGTCCTTGGTGAAGTACGGGTCGGTGGCCGTGAGCGAGATGGTGCGGTTGTACGAACTGGTGTTCACGTTCAGCCCCAGGTAGTTGCCGCTGCCGAACACGTTCTCCTGCGTGATGCCGAAGCTCAGCGACACCTTGTCTGTCGACGAGTAGCCAGCGCCCAGCTGCAGCGAGCCGGTGGGCTTCTCCGTCACGTTCACGACCAGGTCGACCTGGTCGGGCGAGCCGGGCACGTCGACGGTGTCGATGTTCACGTCGGTGAAGAAGCCCAGGCGGTCGATGCGGTCGCGCGAGGCGCGGATCTTGTTGCCGTCGTACCAGGCGCCTTCGTATTGGCGGAACTCGCGGCGGATCACCTCGTCGCGCGTCCTGGCATTGCCGCCGATGTTGATGCGCCGCACGTAGGCGCGACGCGAGGCTTCCGCCTTCAGCACGATGGTGACGCGGTTGTTCGCCCGGTCGATCTCCGGCTCCGCCTTCACGCGCGCGAAGGCATGGCCGAAGGTGCCGAAGTAGTCGGTGAAGGCCTTGGTGGTGGCGGCCACGTCGTCGCCGTTGTAGGGCTGGCCGGGACGGATGGTGACCAGCGTCCTGAACTCGTCGTCGCGGCCCATGTAGTCGCCCGAGAGCTTCACGCCGGCCACCGCGAACTTCTCGCCCTCGGTGATGTTGATGGTCAGCGCGATGGTCTTGCGGTCCGGCGATATGGCCACCTGCGTCGAGTCGATGCGGAACTCCAGGTAGCCGCGCGTGAGGTAGTAGGAGCGCAGCGTTTCCATGTCGCCGTTGAACTTGGTGCGCGAGTACTGGTTCGACTTCGTGTACCACTCGAGCCAGCCGCCGGTGTCCTGGTCGAACAGGTCGAGCAGCGTGCTTTCGCTGAAAGCCTTGTTGCCCACCACGTGCACTTCCTTGATGCGCGCGGGCTCGCCTTCGGTCACGGTGAAGGTCAGGTTCACGCGGTTGTTCTCCAGCGGCGTGACGGTGGTGATCACCTGCGCGTTGTAGAGGCTGCGGCTGATGTACTGCCGCTTGAGCTCCTGCTCGGCGCGGTCGGCCAATGCCTTGTCGAAGGCCTGCCCCTCGGCCAGGCCGATCTCGCGCAGCGCCTTCTGCAGCGCGGCCTTGTCGAACTCCTTGGCACCGACGAAGTCGACGTCGGCGACGGTGGGGCGCTCCTCGACGATCACCACCAGCACGTTGCCTTTCACGTCGATGCGCACGTCCTTGAACAGGCCGAGCTTGAACAGCTCGCGTATGGCATTGGCGCCGCGCTCGTCGCTGTAGGTGTCGCCGGTGCGCAGTCCCATGGTGGCGAACACAGTGCCGGGCTCGACGCGCTGCAGGCCTTCGAGGCGGATGTCCCTGACGGTGAACGGATCGGTGGCCCATGCGGGGAGGGCCGCCAGCGAGGCAAGCAGCACGGCGGCCGTTGCGAGTGACTTCGGTAAGTGCATCGCCGCATGGTCTGCGTCAATGTCGTAGAAATTTGGGACTCCCCGCGTCAACCGGGGTTGTGCCGTTTTCCGGCGCTACTGCAGCCTCTCGCGGCAGTTCTGCTCGTGGTCCTCGAGCGAAAGCGATCCCTGTATTTGCAGCAGGCGCTCCACCGTGCGGTCGATGCCCTGCGCGTCCAGCAGGCGGTAGGTGCGCGCGGTGCGCCCGTTGTTGCGCACCAGGCGCGCGATGTAGGGCAGGTCCTGCTGCGTGATGACCGCGGCGGGCATCACGCCTTCCAGCTCGATGCCCTCGCAGGGCAGCAGCACGAAGTACTGCAGGCGCAGGTCGTCGGGCAGCAGGCTGCGCAGCTGCGTGGTCTTGCGCCCGCCCTGCCATGCGGGGTCTTTCACTTCACGCGCGTTCTTGCAGCCGTTCACCTGCAGGAACCAGCGCGGCGGCGACCGGTCCGACTTCTTGCGATAGACGAAGGCATTGCGCCAGGCCTTGATCTCGAACAGGTAGACGCCGGTCTCGCACACCACCACGGCGTCGATGCGCGCGGTACGCACCGCGTGGCCCTCGGGCATGGGTATGACGAGGTTGCGAAGAATGCGCAGGTGCGAGAAGGCGGGACTGAATGCGTTGGCGAGCTGCTGCACGCCCAGCGACGATGCGATGGTGCTTTGCAAGGCAATGGTCATGGATGGGGCTCCTTCGGCCCCGGAGCATTGCGCGGCTTTTGGGAGACTTTTTGTACGAGGTGTTTCGGCCGGTCGCCGCATTCGGTGTGCACGCAAACAACAGTTCGCGCAAAGACGAGGCATTCACAAGATTCCTCCGAATTTGAACGAGACCATGCGTGCCTGCCGCTCGATGTAGAGCGGTTGAAACCGGAGAACCTGAATGAAGAAATCCCTCACGGCATTCGCTGCCCTGGCCGTCTGCGGCCTGGCCTCTGCCCAATCGTCCGTCACGCTGTTCGGTGTCGTCGACGCCGGCGTGACCTACCAGTCGAACACCGCGCGCGACACCGTCACGGGCCTGTCGAACAAGCAAAGCAAGTGGAGCCTGGGCAACTCCGGCTACAACTCCAGCCGCATCGGCTTTCGCGGCACCGAAGACCTCGGCGGCGGCCTGGCCGCGAGCTTCTGGCTCGAAGCGCCCATCACCAACGACGATGGCGCCACCGGCGTGTCCACCTTCAACCGCCGCTCCACCGTGAGCCTGTCGGGTGGCTTCGGCGAGCTGCGCCTGGGCCGCGACTACACGCCCACCTTCTGGAACGACACCGTCTTCGATCCGTTCGGCACCAACGGCTCGGGCACCAACGTGATCAGCACCGTCAGCGGCAACACCACCATCAACAACGCCAACTACGTGCGCGCCAGCAACTCGGTGGGCTACTTCCTGCCGCCGAACCTGGGCGGCTTCTACGGCCAGCTGCAGTACAGCTTTGCCGAGAACACCAGCACCAGCGCCACCAGCACCACGGCCGCGACCAGCAGCAGCGCCGGTCGCTACGTGGGCGGGCGCTTCGGCTATGCCAACGGCCCGCTGGACATCGCGCTGGGCGTGGGCCGCAGCACCGCCGTGGACACCGCCGCGCTGGAGCGCAGCGTGCAGACCATCAACCTGGGCGCGTCATACGACTTCGGCCCGGTCAAGCTGTTCGGCGAGCTGTCGAACGTGAAGAACAAGTTCGACTACTCGGCAGCGGCCGACACGCACGACAGCTACAACGGCTACCTGATCGGCGCGACCGTTCCGGTGGGCGCCGGCCTGATCCGCGTGGCGTACTCGCAGGTTCGCTACAACGAAGGCGCCGCGGGCGTCACGGGCGAAGACCCGCTGGCCCGCAAGCTCGCGGTCGGCTACGTGCACAACCTCTCCAAGCGCACGGCGCTGTACGCGACGGTGGCACGCGTGAACAACCGCAACGACGTGAACTACACCGGCAGCCTGGTGTCGGCCAGCACCACGGGCTACGGCAGCACCGGCGTGGGCTTCTCGGGCCTGCCGCGTTCGTCGACCGGCTACGACTTCGGCATCCGCCACGCGTTCTGACGCGCGGCGCGCACTGTGCGGGGAAAGAGGGCGCATGCCCTCTTTCTTCGTTGCCCGTTCGTCCATCCACAGCAACGAGTTTTCAATGAACCGACTCCGACTCCTCGTGGGCGCCCTGGCGGGCGCAAGCCTCGCGGGCTGCATCGTGCTGCCCCCGCCGCCCATGCCCTACCACCGGCCGCCGCCGCAGTTCGGCTCCCGCATGCCGCCGCCGGGCTGGCAGGCCTGCGAAGCGCCGCGCAGCGGCCCCGGCAGCGAGCGCGAACGCGGTGCCGAGGCACCGCCCGAGGGAGCCCGCCGATGACCGGCGGACTGCAGACCGGCCATCTCGGCACCATCATCGCCGGCGTGATTCTGCTGGGCCTGGGCGGCGTGCTCTGCATGATGGGCTCGCTGTTCGTCGCCAACCGGCGGCAGGGCGCGAGGGCGCGCGAGCTCGCGGCGCAGTCCATGCAGGACATGCGGCAGCGGCTGGGCGCCAGCCGCGTGCAAGACCTGCGGCCGCTGCTCGACGCGGCCTCGGGCCACACAGCTCGCGAGACCATCCGCGTGGACATCCAGCTGCCGCAGGAGGCAGTGCCCGTGCTCGCGATCGGCTCGGAGCTCGGCGAGCTGTTCGCCAAGGTCACGGCCTACGCAGCCAGCGTGATGCGCGCCGACGCGACGCTGCAGGTGTGCGCGCATGCGGACGGCAAGCATGCCGTGATCCACTGGCGCGACCTGGATGCCGCCGATGCGAGGCCGCCCCTTGCCCGGTTCTTCGACCGCACCCATGCGGCGATCGTCAGGGCCAGCGCCGATGCCTGCGAACGCATTGCCAGCCACCACGGCGGGCGCATCTATTCGGCACCGCACGCAAGCGGCGTGCTGGGGCTCACGCTGCGCCTGCCGCTCCTGCAGCCGCGGGCATAGCGACCCAACATGGACAAATGGTAATGAAGCGGCGGCGCGTTCTCTGGTTGAATCGCGGCTAGGATCGTTCCGGCGGCGCCCGGATGGACGGTGGGCCGGCCGACTTCATCGCCATGAGCACCAGAACGCAGTCACTCCCCGCTCTCCTTCCTTCGCCGGCCCACTCCGCTGCCTCGCACGATGGCGCGGCGCCCAAGTGCTAGGCGCCACCGCCATGTGGCGCTGCCTCATCGTCGAGGACGACGCCGACAACGCCCGCTACATCGCCGAGGGCTTCCGCTCGCTCGGCCACGTGGCCGTCATCAGCCGCGACGGCACCGACGCGCTCGCGCGCGCGACCGGTGAGTCGTGGGACCTGGTGATCCTCGACCGCATGCTGCCCAACGAGGTCGACGGGTTGTCGATTCTTTCGACGATGCGCGCACTGGGCAAGAAGACGCCGGTGCTGGTGCTCAGCGCACTGAGCGCGCTCGACGAGCGTGTGCGCGGCCTCAAGGCCGGCGGCGACGACTACCTTGCAAAGCCCTTCGCCTTCTCGGAACTCTCGGCGCGGGCCGAAGCGCTGGTGCGGCGCTCGCGCACCGGGCCCGAGATCCGCATGCTGCAGGTTGCCGACCTGACGCTCGACCTCGCGCGGCGCCACGTGGAGCGCGCGGGCCGGCCCATCGCGCTGCAGCCGCGCGAGTTCAGGCTGCTGGCCTACCTGATGATGCATCCGGGCCAGGTGGTCACGCGCACCATGCTGCTCGAGGCCGTGTGGGACTACCAGTTCGACCCGCAGACCAACGTGATCGACGTGCAGGTGAGCCGCCTGCGCGGCAAGCTCGATGCGGGCGGCGCACCGACGCTGATCCACACCGTGCGCGGCGTGGGCTATACGCTGGCACCGCCGCAATGATCCGCACGCTGCGCCAGCTGTGGCGCTCGGTCGGCTTCAGGCTGGCCTTCTATTACGGGCTGCTGGTCGCAATCACCATGCTCGCGGCGCTGGCCATCGTCTACATGCAGACGGTGGGCGTGCTGCAGCAGCGCATGGTGCGCCAGGTGTCGGCCAGCATGCAGCAGCTCATGGTGCGCTACGACGCGCGCGGCGCCGACGGCGTGGCCGGCGAGATCGGCTACGCGCTGGCCGACGGACGCAACTCCGACAACGAGATCTACCTGCTCACCGACCGCGAGGGCCGCAAGCTCGCGGGCAACCTCGACCAGATTCCCTCGCTGGCGCCGGACGCCGGCGACGGCGTGCACCGGCGCGTGGTGCGCTCGGGCCAGAGCGCCATCGGCTACATCTTGATGAAGCACCTGCCCGACGGCGGCCTGCTGGTGGTGGGGCACGACCTGCGCGACCAGGAGTCGATCGAGTCGCTGGTCGCGAGTGCGAGCGCGGCGGCGGGCATCGTGGCGGTGCTGCTGCTGATCGGCGGCACCTTCGTCTTCCGGCAGGAGCTGGAGCGCAGCGTGGGCGCGGTGCGGCGTACCGCGGCGCGCATAGCGGCCGGCGAGCTGCAGGAGCGGGTGGAGCCGTCGGGCGAGGAAGACGAGTTCGCGCTGCTGGAGCACGACATCAACGCGATGCTCGACCGCATCCAGTCGCTGATGGACGGCGTGCGGCATGTGTCCGACACCATCGCGCACAACCTGCGCACGCCGCTCACGCGCGTGCTGGTGCGGCTGCGCGCGGCGGAGCAGGGGCTGGGCGCCGACGACCCGCAGCGCGAGGCCGTGGGCACCGCCATCCGCGAACTCGAGGAACTGGCCGTGGTGTTCGAGAAGCTGCTGCAGATCGCCGAGGTGGAGGCGGGCGCGCGGCGGCAGCAGTTCGCGCAGGTGGCGCTGCACGTCATAGCCGACGACGTGGCCGAGCTGTACGAGGCGGTGGCCGAGATGCGCGACATCACGCTGCTGCGCGAGCCCGCCGACATGGCCTTCGCGCTGGGCGACCGCGACCTGCTCGCGGGCGCGGCCGCCAACCTGCTGGACAACGCGCTGAAGTACGCGGGCGACGGAGCAACGGTGCGCATCGGCACGCACACGGTGGACGGCAGGGCGCAGCTGTTCGTGCAGGACAACGGGCCGGGCGTTCCCCCCGCCGAGTTCGAGCGCATCGGCGTGCGCTTTCATCGCCTGGACCGCAGCACGCCCGGGCACGGCCTGGGGCTGGCGAGCGTGCAGGCGGTGGTCGCGCTGCACGGCGGGCGGCTGCAGCTGGGCGACGCCGCGCCGGGCCTGCGCGTGTGCATCGACCTGCCGGTGGCCGGCGACTGACGCGCACGCAGGCTCGGCCGGCTTCCACACATTGCCGAACGGCAATGTTCTGTTCATACACACCGGGCTCCTGAATTCCTAGGATCGGCTGCGCACGTCTTGTGCCGATCAATGCAGTTCCAGGAGACATCAACGGTGAGAATCAAGAGTCAGAGAGACTTCTGCTCGGGCGTACTTTTCAGCGCCTTCGGCGTGGCCTTCGCATGGGGCGCCACGACCTACAACGTCGGCAGCGGCGCCCGCATGGGCCCGGGCTACTTTCCCCTGATCGTGGGCATCCTCATTGCCTTCATGGGCGTGCTGATCACGCTCAAGGCGCTCAGCGTGGAAACCGAAGACGGCGAGCCCGTCGGCCGCATCGCATGGAAGCCGCTGGCCTTCATCATCGGCGCGAACCTGATGTTCGGCGTGCTGCTGGGCGGCCTGCCGAGCATCGGCCTGCCGTCGATGGGGCTCATCGTGGCGATCTACGCACTGACCTTCATCGCCAGCCTGGCGGGCGACAACTTCGGCTGGAAGGGCGTGACCGTGCTTGCGACCATCCTCGCGCTGGGCAGCTACCTGGCCTTCGTGGTGGCGCTCAAGCTGCAGTTCCAGGTGTGGCCGACCTTCATCGCAGGCTGATTCACATAGAAGAACAAGACAAGACAAATGGACCTGATTACCAATCTCTCGATCGGCTTCGGCGTCGCCTTCACGGCGCAGAACCTCGTCTATGCCTTCGTGGGCTGCCTGCTGGGCACGCTCATCGGCGTGCTGCCGGGCATCGGCCCCGTGGCAACCATCGCGATGCTGCTGCCCGCCACCTACGCGCTGCCGCCCGTGTCGGCGCTGATCATGCTGGCCGGCATCTACTACGGCGCGCAGTACGGCGGCTCCACCACCGCGATTCTTGTGAACCTGCCGGGCGAGTCTTCTTCGGTGGTGACCGTGATCGACGGCTACCAGATGGCGCGAAAGGGCAGGGCCGGGCCTGCGCTCGCTGCCGCGGGGCTGGGCTCGTTCTTCGCGGGCTGCGTGGGCACGCTGATCCTGGCCGCGTTCGCGCCGCCGCTGACCGAGCTGGCCTTCAAGTTCGGGCCTGCCGAATATTTCTCGCTGATGATCCTGGGCCTGATCGGCGCCGTGGTGCTGGCCTCCGGCTCGCTGCTCAAGGCCATCACGATGATCCTGCTGGGCCTGGCGCTGGGCCTGGTCGGCACCGACGTGAACTCCGGCGTGGCGCGCTACAGCTTCGACATTCCGGAGCTCACCGACGGCATCGGCTTCATCGCCATCGCCATGGGTGTGTTCGGCTACGGTGAAATCATTGCCAACCTGGCCGTGCCCGAGCATGAGCGCGAAGTGTTCACCGCCAAGGTGAAGGGCCTGTGGCCCACCAAGCAGGACTTCAAGGACATGACGCCCGCCGTGCTGCGCGGCACGGCGCTGGGCTCCGCGCTGGGCATCCTGCCGGGCGGCGGCGCGCTGCTGTCGGCCTTCGCGGCCTACACCATCGAGAAGAAGATCAAGCTCAAGCAGGGCGAGACCGCCTTCGGCAAGGGCAACATCCGCGGCGTGGCCGGCCCCGAGTCGGCCAACAACGCCGGCGCGCAGACCTCCTTCATCCCGCTGCTGACGCTGGGCATTCCGCCCAACGCGGTGATGGCGCTGATGGTGGGTGCCATGACGATCCACAACATCCAGCCGGGCCCGCAGGTGATGACCAGCAACCCGGAGCTGTTCTGGGGCCTGATCGCGTCGATGTGGATCGGCAACCTGATGCTGATCGTGCTGAACCTGCCGATGATCGGCATCTGGATCAAGCTGCTGACCATTCCCTACAAGTGGCTCTTCCCGTCGATCGTGCTGTTCTGCGCGGTGGGCGTGTACTCGGAGAACAACAACACCTTCGACGTGTGGATGGTGGCGATCTTCGGCATCGTGGGCTACCTTTTCCTCAAGCTCAAGTGCGAGCCCGCGCCGCTGCTGCTGGGCTTCATCCTGGGGCCGATGATGGAAGAGAACCTGCGCCGCGCGCTGCTGCTGTCGCGCGGCGACTGGAGCGTGTTCGTGATGCGGCCGCTGTCGGCAGGCCTGCTGGCCGCCGCCGCGCTGCTGCTGGTGGTGGTGCTGCTGCCTTCGGTGAAGGCCAAGCGCGAAGAAGCCTTCGTCGAGGACTGAAGCACCGAGGCAGCGAGGCAGCGCCCGGTGCGGAACTCCGCGTCATACTCGCGGTCCCACGGTGCCGCTGCCTTCCCCCGATGCCAAACGTGCGATCCACAGCCTCCCTGACCCTTCTGCGGGCGCTCGCCGCGAGCGCCCTTTTCCTCGCCGCCGGCGCCCTGCATGCGCAGGCCCTGCCGCCGGGCGTGCGGCTCGGCATGACGCCCGACGAACTCCAGGCCGCGCTGCCCGCCGCCGAGCGCGTGCAGCGGCCCCAGCGCCTGGGCGGCGGGCTGCTCGGCAGCTGGCGCGGGGAACCCGTGCAGATGGCCGGCCTGCTGTTCGAGCACACCTTCTTCTTTGCCGCTTCCGAGCTGCGCCGCGTCGAGTACGTGGCGGCGGCGCAAGGCACCCCCGACAGCGGCGCGGCTGCCTTCGCCGCGCTGGTGCAATGGGGCCGCGGCGCATTCGGCAACGAGCGGGCCTCGCGCGACCCGGGCAGCGCGTATGCAGCATGGGTGAGCAACGACACCGACGTCTATGTGCAGCAGGTCAGCGACCCGCGCCGTGCGAGCGTGCGGCTGGTCTACAAGGCGCGGCAGCTGCGCGACGGCAGCGAACTCTGAACGGGCGCCACGGCCCGCGTCAGGCAGGGCCGCGCTGCTCGAGCTTCTGCAGCGCCACTGCGAGCTCTTCCACATCGACCGGCTTCAACAGGTGGTGGTCGAAGCCGGCCTGCGCAATGCGCAGCCGGTCGTCGGGCTGGCCCCAGCCCGTGAGCGCGATCAGCCCGATGCCATGCAGCCGCGGATGCGCCCGCAGGCGGCGCGCCAGCTCGCAACCATCCATGCCGGGCATGCCGATGTCCAGGATGCCGACCGACGGATGGAAGTGCTCGGCCTTCGCCAGCGCGTCCAGGCCGCTGAACGCCACGGTGGCCTGCGCACCGAGCAGGCCCAGCAGCGCAGCGAGCGACTCGGCCGCGTCGCGGTTGTCGTCCACCACCAGGATGCGGTGCTGCACGGCCATCGTGGCCTGCGGGGCGTCGGCTTTCGCGCCGGTCTGCACACCGTGGCCGAGCAGCGGCAGGGACACCGTGAACTCGCTGCCCCGGTTCGCGCCCTCGCTGCTTGCGGTGACCGTGCCGCCGTGCAGCTCCACCATGCTCTTCACCAGCGTGAGGCCGATCCCCAGGCCGCCCTGCGCGGCGCGCGCGGTGCCGCTCACCTGCACGAACATGTCGAAGATCGCGCCCAGCATGCCGGCTGGAATGCCTGCGCCGGTGTCCTTCACGCGCACCACCGCATGGCCCCGGCCATCGTTCTCGACGAACACGTCGATGCGTCCGCCCTCGGGGGTGTACTTGGCGGCGTTGTTCAGCAGGTTCGCGAACACCTGCGTGAGGCGCACGCTGTCGCCCTTCACGGCCAGCGAGCCATCGGCGACGTGCACTTCGAGCGCATGGCGGCCTGCGTCCATCAGCGGGCGGCTGAGTTCCACCGCGCCGCGAATCACCTGTTCCAGCACCAGCTCGTCGAGCTGCAGCTCGATCTTGCCGCGCGTGATGCGCGATACCTCCATCAGGTCGCTCACCAGCCGCACCATGTGGTCGAGCTGGCGGCCCATGAGGTCGTAGTAGGGCCGGGCGGCTTCCGAAGTGAGCGGCTTGCGCTTGAGGATGGCCAGTGCGGTGCTCAGC
Source organism: Variovorax sp. MPBD4-3 (assembly GCF_058809745.1). Classification (NCBI taxonomy): domain Bacteria; kingdom Pseudomonadati; phylum Pseudomonadota; class Betaproteobacteria; order Burkholderiales; family Comamonadaceae; genus Variovorax; species Variovorax sp. MPBD4-3. The sequence continues at coordinate 3,888 of NZ_JBXASW010000043.1, read as the reverse complement.
GGCGCCATGGGGTTGCGCAGCTCGTGCGCCAGGGTGGCCAGGAATTCGGTCTTGCGCCGGTCGGCCTCGTTGAGGTCTTCCAGGATGCGGCGCAGCTCGTACTGCCGCCGCCGTGCACGCAGCGCGCTGCGCAATGCGCTCACCAGCGAGGCCACGCGGATCGGGCGCTCCAGCACGGTGACGTTGGCCATGCCTTCCATGGCGTTGGTGATGGCGCGCGAGTCGGCGCCTTGCCGCGCGAGTATCAGCACCGGCAGGTCGGACCATGGTGGCTGCACCGCCACGGCCGCGGCGAGTTCGGTGGCGCCGCTGCCCGCGAGCATTTCCTCGGAGATCAGCAGCGCGCCGGCGCCGCGTTCCGTCTCGCGCAGCAGCTCCGGGAGATTGGCGCACACGTGTGTTTCTATGCCCGCCTGCTGCAGCACGGCGGTGGCCATCACGGCGTCCTTCGCGGTGGCCGTTCTCATCAGGACGCGCAGCTGCGGATCTCGCGGCAGCGGCGGCTGGATAGTGTGGCCGTCCGTCACGTCGGGGGCGTGGCAACGCCGTCGATCGGCACGGGCACGCCGGTGAGGATGCCTCGGAAATGGCGCAGCGGCTCGCCCACGATCAGGCCTCGCCCGTCCATCGAGAACGCGCGGATGGAGCGCTCATGCGTGCCGCCGCGCTTCTTGAGCACCGAGATGGCCTGGCGCACTTCGCCCTCCGCCTCGTAGTAGCGCAGCAGCACCACGGCGTCGGCCAGGTAACTCGCGTCCACGGGGGTCTGCATCTGCATGCCGATGAGCCCGTGCTGCGCGCCGACCAGCAGCGTGGCCACGCCGGACTGCCCGAGATAGGTGAGCAGTTCGTGCAGCTGCACGATCAGGAAGCGTTCGTCCGGCATCGCGTTGAGGTAGCCGTTCAGGCTGTCGATGACGACCACCTTCGCGCCGTGCAGCGTCACGGCCTGGCGGATCTCGTGCACCAGCTCGCCGGGGGAAAGTTCTGCCGGGTCGACCTGCTTGATGCGGATGCGGCCTGATTGGATATGCGGCTCCAGCTTCATGCCCAGGCCGGCGCTGCGCGTGCGCAGGGTGGTGACGCTCTCGTCGAAGACGAAGAGCGCCGCAGCCTCGCCGCGCTCGGCCGCGGCGATGGCGAACTGCACCGCCACCGACGACTTGCCCGTGCCCGGCGCGCCGACGAGCAGGGTGCTGGTGCCCTTCTCGAGCCCGCCGCCCAGCAGCGCGTCCAGCGCCTCGATGCCGCTGGGCAGCTTGGTCAACGCGGTGTCGCTGACGTGCTCGGCCGCAACCAGCCGCGGAAACACCTGAAGGCCGCCGCGATGGATCTTGTAGTCGTGGTAGCCGCCGCGAAACGACTGGCCCCGGTATTTCACGACCAGCAGGCGGCGGCGCGCGGAACCGTAGTCGGAGTTCGACTGCTCCAGCCGCACCACCGCGTGCGCGATGCTCTGCACCTGCAGGTCGTGCTCGGTGGCGGTCATGTCGTCCAGCAGCAGCACCGTGCACTGGCGCCCCGCGAAGAACTGCTTGAGCGCCAGGATCTGCCGGCGGTAGCGCAGCGAGGTGCCCGAGAGCAGCCGCAGCTCGGAGAGCGAATCGAACACGATGCGCGAGGGCTTGATGGCCTCCACGTCGCTCAGGATGCGCAGCGTGGTTTCGCTCAGTTCCACCTCGGAGGGATGGAACATGGTGTATTGCTCTTCGGGCTGCAGGCTGTCCTGTGTGGGCAGCATCTCGCGCACGTGGACGTTGTCGATGTCCCAGCCGTGGGAGACAGCCACGCCGCGCAACTCGTGCTCGGTCTCGGACAGCGTCACGTAGAGCACCGACTCGCCGCGCGCCGCGCCTTCGAGCAGGAACTGCATCGCGATGGTTGTCTTGCCGGCGCCGGGCGTGCCTTCGAGCAGGTAGAGCCGGTTGGGCTCGAGGCCGCCGCCGAGCACGTCGTTCAGTCCGGGTACGCCCAGGCTCAGCAGTCGCTGATGGTCAGGCTCCATGGTGGCTTCTCCATTCCATGAGTGAATGAGGTCAATGCCGCATTCAAGCATCGAAGCCCTGGCGGCTCGTGCAGGACGGCGCCGCGTGGCGTGCAGCGGGGGCGACTATGGGAAATGTCCTGCACGGGGCAGCGGATTCGTCCGGCTGGCCGCCTGGGGCGGCTGGAGAAACTGCCCTTCCGGCCGCGGCCGCCCTTCTTTCCTTCTTAATTTGTTCTTCAGGAGAAGACGATGCGCGAAGACACAGAGATCCGCATTCCCCAGGACGATGAACGGATCGACGTCACAGACCTCAAGGAGGTAGACTATTGGACCCAGTGGTTCGGCGTGAGCGAGGAACGCCTGCGCACGGCCGTGGCGTCGGCGGGCACCGTCAAGGACGACCTGCGGGTCTACCTCGGCCTGCCTTGATGCTTGCGGGCTGCCTCAGCCCGCGGCGAGCATGCCGCGCTCTTCGATGAATGCCACCACCTCGGCCACGCCGGTGAGCGTCTTGAGGTTGGTCATCACGTAGGGGCGCTGGCGGCGCATGCGTTGCGTGTCCTGCTCCATCACGTCGAGATTGGCTCCCACGTACGGTGCGAGGTCGGTCTTGTTGATGACGAACAGGTCGCTCTTGGTGATGCCGGGGCCGCCCTTGCGCGGAATCTTCTCGCCGGCGGCCACGTCGATCACGTAGATGGTGAGGTCCGACAGCTCGGGGCTGAAGGTAGCCGCGAGGTTGTCGCCGCCCGATTCGACGAACACCACGTCGGCATTCGGAAAGTCCTCGAGCATGCGGTCGATGGCCTCGAGGTTGATCGAGGCGTCTTCGCGGATGGCAGTGTGCGGGCAGCCGCCGGTTTCCACGCCCATGATGCGCTCGGCCGGCAGCGCGCCGGCCACGGTCAGCAGGCGCTGGTCTTCCTTGGTGTAGATGTCGTTGGTGATGGCGACGAGGTCGTACTTGTCGCGCATCGCCTTGCAGAGCATTTCGAGCAGCGTGGTCTTGCCTGAGCCCACCGGGCCGCCGATGCCCACGCGCAGCGGCGGCAGTTTCTTGGTGCGGTGGGGAATGTGGTGCAGGGCCGAGGTCATGGGGAGGTGTCCGGTTCAGCTTCGGAAGAGGCGGGAATATTGTGTTTCATGGCGGGCCGACAGCACCGCCAGCAGGGGCGTGAAGGCTTGGCGTTCGTCGTCGCCCAGGGCGATGGCGCGGGTCACTGCATCGGGGATTTCGTTGGCCAGCCGTCCGAGGATGCGCTGGCCCGCGCTCTGGCCCAGCGGCACGGCCTTGACGGCGGCGGCGACCATGTTCTCGGCCCAGCCGAAGGCGAAGGCGAGGCAGCAGTCGTGCACCGCGGCGTCGGTGCGGCTGGCCGCGAAGGCGAAGGCGATGGGGTAGCTGGCGGGCAGGTCGGCGAAGACTTCCGCCGTGTCGGTGTGGTGCAGCTTGAGCCACTCGACGAAGGAGCGGCCCATCTGCTCGGTCTGCAGGAAGAATTCGGCGGATTCACGGGTGGCCAGCACCCATTGGTTGAGCTGGCGCACGCGTTGTGTGTCTTTGTTGCGCCAGGCTTCCACGGCCTGTGCGAAGACGGCGAGGTCGCCGCGCGCGAAGCTCAGGTGCAACTGGTCGGCGAGCCATTCGGCGGCGCGCGGCTCGGAGTCGATGCCGGCCCATTCGACGGCCGCTTCCACGCCTTCGGAGTAGGAGAAGCCGCCTACCGGCAGGGCGGGGGAGGCGAGCCAGATCAGCTGCAGGAGGCTGTTGGGGGCCGTCATTTCAGTGGCTTGCGGCTGTTCGGGGCGCTGCTGTTCGGGGCTTGTGCACAGGCCGCCGGGTACTCCCCTCCGCGAATGTCCCCCGGCCTGCGGCCTCCTCCTTTATTTCGCTGCGGGGA
>NZ_JBXASW010000042.1:0-54986 GCF_058809745.1 Variovorax sp. MPBD4-3 | reverse complement strand
CCCCTCCTCCGCCGCACGCAGCCAGCGCCGCCGAAATGGAAAATCCGGCCAGCGCTTTCAGGGGGCGTCCGGCGCCGCCTAGCCGTTCTTCTTCGGTTCCTCTTGCCGCCGCCTCCTCGGGCATGGGTGCCTCGACCCGAGCCACCTCGATCTGTTCCACCATGGTCCTCGCTCCTTCGGCATTTCCGTGCCGTCGGAGCGCTCAAGGCAAGCGGCATGCCTTGCGGAATTCGGGGGTACAGCCGTGCAGGCGCATGGCAGCAAAACCCAAGAATGTGACTTTTTGTGACTTTTTCGTCACCTGCAGAAACAAAAATGGCATGCCAGAAGGCATGCCATGGGTTCGGGAGTCAGGAAAGCCGTCAGTCGCGTTCTTCGTAGTATTCGCCGTTCGGCGGACGGTACGGATAGCCCGGCCCGTAGTAGACGCGGCCCGCCGGCGGCACGTAGACCGGGGCCGGGCGGTAGTACACGGGCGGCGGAGGACGGTAATAGACCGGCGGCGGCGGTGCGTAGTAGATGGGGGCCGGATACGAATAGACCGGTGCCGGCGGGTAGTAGGCAGGCGCCGCCGGATAGGTCTCCACATAGCCCGGGGTTCCGATCTGTACCGACCAGCTCGTGCGCGCACTGGCGGAACCCACGGCGAGCAGCGCGGCGGCCGCGATGGCGCCGAAGGCGGCCCATTTGAAAACGGAAGAATGATTTTTGGTGTTCATTGCGGCTCCAGAGCCAGAAAGGACCGGGGCGGACAGCGCCCGGGTCCATACGCAACGCATCTTGCACGCGCGCGGTGCACCCGGCGCGCCGACAGATGGTTGCCAAACGTCACCGACGCGCGATTTCCCGGCGCGTCAGCATCACGTCGCCGCCAGTCGTGTTGAAGGAAATGGTCGGGGCGCTGAAGTCGCTCAGCGGCGCGCCAAGGCCGATTTCCCCGCTGCCGTGCAACAGGCATTCCTCGCGCCGCAGGGCGATTTCGGTGCTGGGGCCGCCGTTGCCGTGAAAACGCACCCAGGTGCCGTAGGTGCTGACGTCGATCAGCACGCAACTGCCCTGGCGCACCTCGATGCGCGCATGCAGCCGCGACACGCGTGGGTCGTTCACCACGAACTGCGCGTCGTCCACGCGGCCGAGATGGATCGGCAACTGCTCCAGGCTGAACATGGAGCGCACGTCGAGCCAGGCCAGCTCGATCTGGCCGAACGATGAATCGGGCATGCGCGCGGGCGCCAGCGCTGCGGGCACGGTCAGGAAAGAGGTCACTTCCTCCTGCCAGTCGATGCGGTGCACCACAGACATCTCGCTGCGCCCGCGAATGTTGATGAGCCCAAGGTCGCGGTGCTGCACGCCGCCATCGCGCAGCTGCGAGATCACGGCATCGGTCACCCAGATCTGGCCGGGGCCGGCAAGGTCGCTGAGCCGCGACGCCAGGTTGACGGCGTCGCCATAGCAATCGCCCTCGACCTCGACCACATCGCCGCTGGCCACGCCGATCTGCAGCGCCATGCGCAACGGCGCGGGCCAGACCAGCAGGCGCTTCTGGTGATAGCGCTGCAATTCGATGACCGCGTTCGTGGCGGCCGAGCCGCTGGAGAAGATGGCAAACACGCCGTCTCCCAGCGACTTGACGACCCGCCCGCCATGGGCCTGGCAGACATTGCCGATCCATTGGGTAAGTCGCGTCACGGTTTCGGTGGCTCTTGCATTGCCCATGGCCTCGAAGACCCTGGTGCTCCCCGTCAAGTCCGCGAATACGACTGTGGAATTGACACCCATATTGTTGTGGTTCTCGAATTGCGATCTCTGGTTAATGATGGTCGGCGCCCCTCATGTTCCTCCGCAAGCAGTTTTCCCTGACACGCGCCTGGTCAAGGAAACGATCTGCACAACTTCGATGTCGACGGAGTTGTATACGCGGGTAACAGGACGACGGATTCACAAATTGATCACAACCAGATGTACTACTTTAGAAAACAAAATTTAATCGCTGTTTGAAATCGTAGGCAAAGCGTGTTGTTTCAAGACAAGAAACACTGTTCCGGATCTTGTGCAACCGAGAACTGAGGCTTAAGGTAGCGACCGTTCTGGCTTTCGGCAATACGCTTTTCGTCCCATGCTTTTCCGCCGCATTCTTCGTCTGCTGAACGTACCCGGCTTCGGGTCCCGCCAGGTGGCGGAGAACCAATTGGGGCGCATCCGTACCGCGATGCTGTCGATTCTCCAGGGCCACGGCGGTCACTCCATACAGCGAGTCAGCCAGCGCGTTCGCTTCGCCGTCGATGTCGAAGCCCTCTGGTATCTGCGCCAGGACGTGATGATCGCGCTGAGCGCCATCGACGGCGAAACCGCCGCACGCCGCCAGATGAAAGCCATCAACAGCATGTTCAAGGGCGGCCTGCCCGGCTCGATGGCTCCCCGCACGCACCAGCGCTTCACCGACAACGGCTGAAGCCGCGCGGCGGCCTCCCAGTACGGCCGCTTCAGTGGGCGTGATGATGGTGGTCGTGCCCGTGATGGCCTTCATTGCCGGACGGGTGCCGATGGCCCCAGACCAGAAAGACATCGCGCCCTTCCGCCGCCATCGACACCTTGGCCCCAACCGGCAGCAGCACCTTCGTGGGCACATGGCCGAACGGCAGGCCCGAGAGCACCGGAACCTTCAGCGACGCGCGCAGCCGGTCGATCACCGTGTTCATGCCGAAGCCGCGGTCGTAGCCCGGCACCTTGCGCGTGCCGGTGAATTGACCGAACACGACGGCACGCTGGCGCGCCAGCACGCCGGCCATCTTCAACTGGTCGAGCATGCGTTCCACACGGTACGGATGCTCGTTGGTGTCCTCGATGAACAACACGCCCTTTTCCACCACCGGGAAGTAGGGCGTGCCGAGCAGGCTGGCCAGCACGCAGAGGTTGCCGCCCCACAGCACCGCGTCCTGCACGGGCTTGAACTTCAGGTCCACATCGCGCGCCGGCATGCGCCAGCCGGTGCCTTCGCCCTGCCCGCTCACGAGGTCGTCGAAGCAGGCTTCCATGATGTCGTCGGGGCCGCCTTCGGCACCGAAGTCTTCGCCGACCGCCGGGCCTGCCCAGGTGGTGACGCCGGTCTTTGCGAACAACGCGTTCTGCAGCGCGGTGAAGTCGCTGCAGCCCACGAACTCGGTGCCCTTCTCGACAGCCTTTGCCAGGGCCTTGTACGGCAGCGAATCGAGGATGCGGGTCAGGCCGTAGCCGCCGCGCGAGATGAGCGCCACGTCGGCGCCGCTGGCCGCCGCGCGCGAGATCGCGGCGAGCCGCGTGACGTCGTTGCCGGCAAAACGCTGGTGCACCGAGAGCGCCGCCTCGTCGATTTCGACTTCGTGGCCCAGCGCCTTGAGGCGCTTCACGCCGCGCCGGAAAGCCGCCTTGTCGCGGATCGCGCTGGAGGGGGAATAGATGTAGATGTGTTTGGTCACGAGTTCGAGTATCCCATTGCGTTTCGCACCTGCTGCACGAAGGTGCGAGCCTGCGCGACAGTCGGCCCGGAGGAAGATGCGACCGGGCCGAGCGCGCGCAACGCGGCCTCGTAGCCCCGGTCGGGAAAAGGCGCGCGCCAGGCGTCCTTGATGCGCTCATGGCCCTCGGGCGCGACGAGCAAGGCGGCAAAGCGCCCGGGCGCCGCCGCGTGCAGCAGCGCAGCAAGTTCGCTCGCCGCCGCACTGTGCACCAGCACCGGTGCCGAAACGGTCTGCACCCGCGCCAGCCACTCGAGCAGCACGTCGCGGTGCCATTCGAGCTGGTGCGCCGCCTCGCGCTTGGGCTTGTCGCTCTTGCCGAAGCCGATGAGGTCGGGCACCAGGGTGCGCAACCCGGGCTGGCCGACGAGGTGCCGGAAAAAGTAGCCCCACTCGCCGGGGCCGTGCAGGCAGAGGCAGCATGCGACCTCGTCTTCGCCACCCTCGCCGCGCTCATCGATCCAATGCATGCGCCAGCCGCGCTGGACAGGCAGGTCCTGAACGTAGCGCGGCGCAAAGGCGTAGTCGGGCAGCGCTGCGAAGCGGTCCGCCGGCGTGCGCAGTGCGTCGTCGCGCAAGGGCTCTGCCTGCTCGCGCGCCGCACTGCGACGCTGCTGGAAGAAAGCCTGGAGCACGGCGGCGCATTCGTCGGCAAGCACTCCGCCGCTCACCTGCGTGCGATGGTTCAGGCGCGGCTGCGCGAACAGGTCGAGAACCGAACCGGCCGCGCCGGTCTTGGGGTCGGTCGCACCGAACACCACGCGCGCCAGCCGCGAATGCAGCATCGCGCCCGCGCACATCGCGCAGGGCTCGAGCGTGACGAACAGCTCGCAGCCATCGAGCCGGTAATTGCCGAGCGCAGCGGCGCCGGCGCGCAGCGCGTTGATCTCCGCATGCGCGCTCGGGTCATGCTGCGCAACCGGTGTGTTGCGGCCCGTCGCGATCAGCTGGCCATTGCGCACCAGCACCGCGCCGACGGGCACCTCGCCCGCTTCGGCTGCCAGGCGTGCCTGGGCCAGGGCGAGCGCCATCCAGTGCGCGTCGTCCGTCGGTGGTGGAAGCGAGGTCGATTCAGTTGTCATCCGGCATTGGGCGCGGCTTGCTCGCCGCTTCGAGAGCGTCCTTGACCTGCTGCTGCACGCGCTGCGACTGCTCGCGCACATTGCCCGCCGGCTCGCCGGCCGGGGCCGCGGCAACACCGGGCACCGAAGGCACCACGGGAACGACGCTGCTGGCCATCTGCTTCTTCGCGACCAGCCCGACGACCAGCAGCGCCAGCAACAGGCCGATCAACCCGAGTCCGCGCATGTCAGCGTCCCTCTGCCACGGGCGCTTCCGAAGCCAGGCCCAGGCGGTCCATCCAGGTGGCCAGGGCCTGTTCGTCCGGCGTGCCGGCGCTGTACATCGCGTGCATGGCGGCGTGCGATTCACGGCGATGCTGGTTGAGCTTGACCTTGCATTGAAGCGACGTCACGCGCAGCTCGAAACCGACGATGCCGGCGAGCATCTTGAGCTGGAACTCCTCGCCCAGGTCGCGCCACTGCTGCGCATACGCCGGCTCGTGGTCGCCGATGAGCTTCTTGAGCAGCGCGTCCTTGGCGGCCGCGTCTTCGATGAGCGTGGCCTCGACCGTGCAGTGCACGCTCAGGTAGTTCCAGGTGGGCACGCGCGCCAGGTCGGGATACACCGACGGCGAAAGGTACGCATGCGGCCCGAGGAAGGTGGCGACGGCCGTGGGCCGTGCCTGCAGATACCGCCAGTGCGGGTTGGGCTTGGCGCAATGGCCCAGCAGCACCAGTTCGCCGGCCCCTCGCGGCTCGGCCACCAGCGGCAGGTGCGTGACGAACGGCAGGCCGTCGTCGTCGTTGGAGATCAGGCTCGCGAACGGATGCGAGCGCATCAGGTCCAGCGCGATGGCCGGGTCCTTGGCATTGAACTGCGGAGGCATGTACATGGGGCGGGTTCCTCGTGGCGAGGCCCGATTGTCCCCGAGCCGCCTATCTCGTGCGTGCGCTCTCCAGCAGCTTGACCATCGCGGTGTAGCCCCGCGCCTTTGCAAGCTGCAGCGGCGTGTTGCCCTGCCGGTCGGCCAGCGCCAGGTTGGCGCCGCCGTCGATCAGCGCGGCCAGCGTGCGCTGGTGGCGCGGGCCGCCGTCGCCGAGCACGATCGATTCGATCACCGCCGTCCAGTGCAGGTTGTTGACATGGTCCAGCGGAGCCCCGGCCGCGATCAGCCGGCGCACGACTTCGTCATGCCCCAGGTGCGCGGCGGCGATCAGCGCCGTGCCGTCGTAGCGGCTCGTGACCTGCCCGGCCTTGGCGCCGAGCGACAGCAGCAGCGAAAGCGTGGCGCTGTCGTCGGCCACCGCGGCGATGGTGACTGCGTCGTAGCGGTCGTCCTCGAGCAGATCGAGGTTCGCGCCCGCCTTGGCCAGCAGCTTGATCGCCTCGCGCTGCCGCGCATGCGTGGCGACCTGCAGCGGCGTGCGCCCGCGTGTGTCGCGGGCATCGGGATTCGCGCCCGAGGCGATCAGCGCCTTGAGCTTCGGCAGGTCGCCCTGCCAGGCGGCCTGGTGCAGCCCGTCGTACGCCAGCACCTCGGCCGCCAGCGGCGGCACCTGGGCGAGCGCGCCCAGCGGCACGCACAGCCCGAGCGCGACCGCCAGCACGCCCGACCGGAGACCGCGCGCCGCCATCATCAGAGCAGGCCCTTGACCTTCTCGATGGCCGCGTTGGCGCATTGCTCGTCGAGGTGGCCGCCGGGCGCGCCGCCCACGCCCACGGCGCCGATCACTTCGTTGCCCGACTTCACCGGCACGCCGCCGCCCAGCAGCAGCATGCCCGGCAGGTACACCAGGTTGGCGCCGCCGGGGTTCTTCTGCGAACCTTCCATCATGGCCTGCGTCGGGCTCTTGGCCGAGGCCGAAGTCCAGGCCTTGCGCTCGCTCGATGCCAGCGTGTGCGGGCCGGCGTTGTCGGCGCGCTGCACGGCACGCACGGTGCCAGCGCGGTCGACCACGGTGGCGGCGACGTTGTAGCCGTTGGCGGCGCAGGCGGCCACGGCTTCGGCCGCGAGCTGGTTGGCCAGCGCGAGCGACATGTTCTTTTCGGTGCGAACGGCCGGTGCCGGCGTCTGGGCCTGGGCGACCGAAGCAGCGAGCAGGACGGCGAGGCTGCCGAGGCGAAGGATGGATTGCATTGTTCGTTTTCTCCAGTGGATGGTGTTTGCGCCGGCCCTTGCCGGCGGCTGCGCCACTGTAGAAAACACCGGCCTTCGCGGCCATTCGTACGGCTACGCGCGGTGCTCCGTAGAACTACGGAGCGCCGCCGTCGACCAGCAGCGCGTAGCGGCGGATCAATTGCGCGAGCGAATCGCAGTCGAGCTTGGCGAACAGGTTGGCGCGATGCGTCTCGACCGTGCGCGGCGACAGCGCGAGCGTGCGCGCGATCTCCTTGTTGGTGAGCCCCTGCACGATGAAGGCCAGCACCTCGCGCTCGCGCTCCGACAGTTGCGCCACCCGTTCACGCGCGGCGTTGTCGGCCTGCGAGCGCTCGCGCGAACGCACATGCTGGCGCACCGCCTGCTGCAGCGCCTCGAGCAATTGCTCGTCGTCCACCGGCTTCTCGAGGAACTCGGCCGCGCCGGCCTTGAAGGCACGCCGGCACATCTCCACCGTGCCGTGGCCGGTCAGCATGATGACGGGCTGGTCCACGCCCTGCGCCATCAGCCGGTCGAGCACCGTGAGCCCGCTGATGCCCGGCATGCGCACGTCGAGCACGATGGCGCCGACGCTCGCGCGGTCGAAGCCGTCGATGAAAGCCGCCGGGTCGGCCCAGCCCTGCACGCGCAGGCCGACCGTGCCGATCAGCAGCGACAGGCCGTCACGCACCGCCTCGTCGTCGTCGATCAGGTGGATCAGCGGCGACTGCGGCTGGTGGATTGCCGGCGCGTTCATGGCGCGCGCTCCGCAGGCGGCGCGACCAGCGGCAGCAACAGCGTGAAGCGCGCGCCGCGCGGCGACGCATTGGCCGCGCTCAGGCTGCCGCCCATGCCGCTGGCCAGCGTTTCGCTCAGGCTCAGGCCGAGGCCCAGCCCGCCTTCGCGCGTGCTGAAGAAGGGCTCGAAAAGGCGCGGCAAGGCATCGGGCGCGATGCCCCGCCCGTTGTCGGTGACGGTCAGCACGCCCTCCTCGCCGTTGCGCCCCACCGCGATGGCCAGGCGCCGGTCGCCGGCGGGCACCAGCTCGAGCGCCTGCAATGCGTTCATCAGCAGGTTGTGCACGATCTGCTCCAGCGCCACGGCTTCGGCCTGCACCCGCACCGGCGCCTGCGCCGTGGGGTCGAACTGCGCGACGATGCCGCGCCGGCCGAACTCCGGCGCGAGCAGGTGCATGGCACTGCGCACCACCTCCTGCAGCACCAGCGGCCGGGCGTCTCCCGCAGCCTCGGGCCGCTCGATCACCCGCCGCAGGCGCCCCACGACGCCCGCCGCGCGGCGCGCCTGCTCGACCGCCTGGCCCATCGCGTCGCGTGCGGTGGCCAGGTCCGGCGGCTCGTCGTCCAGCAGGCGGCGCGCGGCCTGCGCGTTGGCCAGCACCGCCGTCAGCGGCTGGTTGAGTTCATGCGCCAGCCCGGCCGACAGCTCGCCCAGCGCATTGAGCCGCGCGACCTGCCCGAGCCGCAGCAGTTCTTCGGCCCGGCGCCGCGCGATGCGCTGGCGCTGCGCCATCCACAGTCCGGCCAGCAGCAGCGCCGTCGCGACGGCCCAGGCGCCGATGCCGCGCCACGGGAGCTCGCCCCAGCCCACCTGCCGCTCGGCCACGAGGTCGAAGGGCTGGCTCGGCGACGCCAGCGGCTTGGTCAGGCCGAAGCGCCAGCCGCCCGCGGTGGGCCGGCCGGGCTGCAGCACCAGTTGCTGGCCGTCACGCTGCAGGCTCAGCCGCACCGGGCTGACCTGCGGGTTCATGGGCCAGTCGCGCCAGGGCACCGAGCCGGCCAGGTCGATGTCGAGCGCGTAGCTGAACGGCGTGGCGCCGATCACCAGCACATAGCGGCCGTGCGCCAGGTCCAGCGACGCGAGGTCGGCGCGATGCTGGCTGCGCGAGCGGGCCTCGGCGGCGGCCAGTGCGGCGGGCGTGGCGCTCGCCGCCGGACCGGCGTCCGGCCAGGGCTCGTCGCGCTCGCGGCGCCGCACCCGCAGGATCGACGAATACACCGACGGCAGTCGCTGCTCTGGATGGTCGGCGCCGGTGCTGGGCTCCAGCAGCGCCAGCGTGGCCAGCACGGCGTCGTACTGCACCATCTGCTGGCTCATGAGCCGGTGCGCGATGCGCACGTCGGTCTCGAAGTCCTGGTGCATCTGCGCCAGTTCTGCGCGCGCGATCCAGACGGCGCCGGCCACGGTGAGCACCGCCCATGCCAGCCACCATCCACCTTGCGCACGCAACCACTGTTTCATGGCGCGGATTGTGCCCGGCGCCGCAGGCCGCCCCCGTGTTGGCCGAGAATGCCGCCCCAGACATGGCTGAAGTACAGGACTCCCTTTTCCCCGATCTGCCGCCCGCACAGGAGGTGCAGGTGGCCCCGCCGCCCCCCGAACCGGCCGCCGGAAAAAAGCCGCGCACCGGCACGGTCGAGCCCGCGCCGGCGGACCCGGCGCTCGTCGAACTCGCCGCCGCGCTGCCGCCCAACCTGCGGCTCGGAACGTCGTCGTGGAGCTACCCCGGCTGGGCCGGCCTCGTGTGGAACGGCGAATACGCCGAGTCGGTGCTGTCGAAGAACGGCCTTTCCGCGCTCGCGCAGCATCCGCTGTTCCGCACCGTGAGCCTCGACCGCAACTTCTACCGCGCCCTCACCGCCAGCCAGTACGCGCGCTACGCGGCCATGGTGCCCGACGACTTCCGCTTCATGGTGAAGGCGCCCAGCCTGGTGACCGACGCCACCGTGCGCGACGAAAGCGGCCGCGGCATGCAGGCCAACCCGGTGTTCCTCAGCAGCGAGATCGCGCGGCAGGAGTTCGTGCTGCCCGCGCTCGAAGGGCTGGGCCATCGCATCGGCGTGCTGGTGTTCCAGCTGAGCCCGATCCCCGGCCACCTGCTGGCCGACCAGCCGGCGCTGCTGGCTCGCATTGCCGACATGCTCGGCGCGCTGCCCGACCTGAAGCAGACCGCGCCCGACGCGGTGATCGCCGTCGAGGTGCGCGACCCGCAGCTGCTGACCCCCGCCTTCGCCGACATGCTGCGCAGCGTGGGCGCCACCTTCTGCATGGGCCTGCACGCGAAGATGCCGCCCATCGAAGAGCAACTGCCGATGCTGCGCGCGCTGTGGCCCGGGCCTCTGGTGTGCCGCTGGAACCTGCACCGCCGCCACGGCCGCTTCGGCTACGAAGACGCGGAAAAGCTCTATGGCCCGTTCGACAGGATCGTCGACCCCGACCCCGAGACGCGCGCCGCGCTGGCCAAGGTGATCGCGGGCACCACCCGCGCGGGCCAGAACGCCTTCGTCACCGTGAGCAACAACGCCGAGGGCTGCGCCCCTCTCACGATCGCGCAGCTCGCTCGCGACCTTGCCGCGCTGAAGCCCGGCTAGTCAGCGGATGTCGTGCTTGGCCGCCACGGTCATCTCGACCTCGACGGTCGCGTTCTTCGGCAGCGCATAGACACCGACCGCCGTGCGCACATGCACGCCGGCGTCACCGAACACGCGGTGCAGCAGGTCGGACGCGGCATCGGCCACTTCGCTCTGCTGCGTGAAGTCGGCGGTGCACTGCACGAACACGCCAACGCGCAGCACCTTCTCCACCGCGTCGAGCGAGCCGAGCGAACGGCGCAGCAGCGCGAGGCTGCGCAGCGCGCAGATCTGGGCGCCCTCGCGGGCCTTGTCGAGCGTGACCGCATCGCCGACGCGGCCCGTGACCACCACCGTGGTGCCCACACGCGGAACCTGCCCGCTGAGGTAGACCGTGCGGCCGTCGCGCACGATCGGCACGTAGTGGCCGCCGGCAATGATGTCGCCGTCGAAGCTGTGGCCCAGTTCGGCTGCAATCTGGTCGGCGATCTGGTCTCGGCTCTGCGCTGTCATATCGGTTCCATGAAAAAGAGCCTCATTGTCGCCAGCCGTCCTGCGGGAAAACAGATACAGATCGATCCGCTTCGAGCCGCAACAGATGGCCCGAAGCGGCTGCCTTCACTGATCGAACGAGAGGAAGACGCGGCCGCCCTCGATCTTCACCGGATAGCTGCGCAGGTCTTCGGTCAGCGGGGCGCACATCGCCTTGCCGGTGCGCACGTCGAAGCGGCCCTGGTGCAGCGGGCATTCGATCTCATGGCCTTCGAGGAAGCCGTCGCACAGCCGCGCATGGCCGTGGGTGCAGATGTTGTCGGTGGCGTGGATGCCATCTTCGGTGCCGTACAGCGCGATGTCGCGCCCCTGCACCTCGATGCCCACCACGTCGTCGGAGGGAACGTCGTCGACCGCCGCGGCGTCGACCCAGGTCATCGTGCTCATGTTCTCGTCCTTGATCTGTGGAGTGTTCAGTTGTCGGCCTTCAGGCCGGCGCGCTCGATCACGGGCTTCCAGCGGCGCAGTTCCTCCGTCATGAACTTGTTCAGCGCCTCGGGCGTGCTGCCCACGGGGTCGAAGTAAGCGGTCTGCAGGCGCTTGAGCGTCTCCGGCTCCTTCAGCACCGCGGCAATCTCGCGGCTCATGCGCTGCACCACGTCGTTAGGCGTGCCCTTGGGTGCCATGTAGGCGAACCACGGCACGGCCTGGATGTCGGGCAGGCCCGATTCGCGAAGCGTCGGCAGTTCCGCCAGCAGCGGCGAACGCTCGGCCGAGGTAACGGCCAGCGCCTTCAGCCGCCCGGCCTTGGCCTGCGGCATCACGGACACCGGCGGCAGGCAGGCGAACTGCACGTCGCCCTGGATGATGGCCGTGACCGCCTGGCCCGATGACGCATACGGAATGTGCACCGCGAACGAATTCGTCTTGAGCTTGACCAGTTCCACGCCCAGGTGCGAGATGGAGCCGTTGCCTGTCGAAGCGAAATTGAACTTGCCCGGGTTGCGCTTCATTGCGTCGAGCCAGCCCTTGACCGAATCGACGTTCATCGAATTCGACACCGCGCACACGTTGGGCGTGGTGGCTGCGAGCGACACCGGCACGAGGTCCTTGAACGGGTCGTACGGCAGGTTCTTGTAGAGGATGGTGTTGTAGACCAGCGGCGCATTCACCGACAGCAGGAAGGTGTAGCCGTCGGGCTGCGCCTTGGAGGCCTGGTCGGTGCCGGTGTTGCCGCCCGCGCCGGGCTTGTTGTCGACGATCAGCGGCTGGCCGATGCGCGCGGCCAGCTTGTCGTTGACGATGCGCGCGAGGATGTCGGGCGACGAGCCGGCCGCGAACGGCACCACGATGCGAATCGGGCGCTGCGGCCAGCCCTGTGCGTGGGCCGCCGCCGCCATTGCCAGCGCCGTGAAGGCGATGCCGAGCCGTGCGTGCTTCATGCCTTGGCCTCCACCGCGACCATGCCCAGGTGGTCCTGCTGCTCGCGCGCGATGAAGCCCGCGATGAGCGCGCGGTAGGCGGCCTCGACCACCTCCGGATAGGCGCCCTTCTCTTCGGCCAGCGCCTTCACCTTGTCGATCACCTCCTGCTGGCGCTGCGGCGCCGAGACCTGGAAGGCGTCGCGCTTGAAGCGCGCGGCGTCCTTCACGTAGCGGCCGCGCTCGGCAAGCAGCGCGACGATCTGGCGGTCGAGCCGGTCGATGTTCTCGCGCACCTCGGCGAGGTCGGCGCACAGCGGCACATAGGCGGGGTCGGCGAAGCGGCGCAGCGGCGCGCCGTGTGTCTCTGGTTCTTTTTGCTGCACGGCTGACTCGGGTTTCAGATCGGATAAATGATGGAGTTCGGGATCATCTCGCTGTCGAACACGCACAGGCGCGACGCGAACTTCAGGCCCTCGGGCGTGGGCACCACGGTGTCGATGTAGCGCCCCACGTTGAACACGGTGGAGGGCTGGTCGAGCTTGGTGCGGAACACCGCGTAGTTGGCCTCGCTGTGGATCGTGCCGTCGGCATCGACCGCGTGCACCAGCGGCAGGCCGACCACGTGGCGCTGGTAGTACGGGTCGTGGAACAGCGTCTCCTGGATGCCGTAGACCCGGTCTTCGAGCATGCCCCGGCTCTCGAAAGAGAGGGTGGCCAGCGGCAGGCCGCGTTCGTGGTTCTCGCGCGGCTGCAGGCGATAGCTGCACTGCTCGGTGAAGAAGCCGGGCCACAGGCCCCATTGGCCGGAATCGACGGCGTGCGCGTAGGCGGCGTAGAGCCGCGAGAGTTCGAGGTAGGTGTCGGCGTCGAGCTTCATCATGCCTCCATCACCTCGCGCCAGTAGCGGTACATGCCGCGAATCAGCGTCTCCGTCACCATGTGGTCGGTGTTCTCGACCTCCCGGCCGCCAAGCTCGGCAAGCGTGCGGTGGAACGGCTTCTGCTCGAAGCCTTCCTGCGAGAACTCGATGACCTCGCCGTCGTCCGCCGAGACGAAGCCCGCGGGCCCGAACAGGTTGGCCTGGCGCAGGCGGCGCTGGGTCATTTCCTCTGTGTCGTCCTCGAAGCCGAAATGCGTCCAGACGAAGTCGAAGGCGTCGTGCCCCACGGGCTGGATGTGGCGTGTGGACACGCTGTTGACCTGCTGCTGCAGGATCAGGCTCGGGAACAGCGTCATCATCACCGCCGTCGGGCCGCCCCACCAGGGCTCGGGCACGATGTCGAGAAAGCGCGGGTCCTTGAGCTGCATGCTCTCCTTGAAGCTGGACACCTGCGTCACCTGCGCGGCCTTGCCGGCGCTGCCGCGCGTGGAAATCATGGCGGCATGGCGGCCGCGCGCGTCCATCTTCAGCTCCGACTTGTTGTCGGCGCGCCAGAGGCCGAAGGTCACGAACCAGGTGTGCAGCAGGCCCGGGTGGTACGGGTCCTTGATGTTCTCCTGCATCAGCTTCCAGTTGCCTGGAATGCGCTGGCGGCTGTAGCCGAGGATCTTGAGCTTGCGGCCGTCGAACAGCCGGTCGAAATAATGAAGGATGTCGGGGCCGAGAAAGTCCTCGAACGATTCGATCGCATGGTCGAACGAAGCGAACACCACGCCGCCGCGCGAGGCCACCTTGAGCTTGGTGAGGCCGTTCTCCTCGGTCTTGAAGTCAGCGGGCATGCCGCCGTTGACCTTGCCGTCCTGCTTCACGCCGCGCCGGAACGGCACGCCCTGCAGGTCGCCCTTGAGCGTGTAGTTCCACTGGTGGTAGGGGCAGACGAACTCTTTCTTGTTGCCGTGGCGTTCCCGGCAGAACTGCATGCCGCGGTGCGCGCAGACGTTTTCGAACACATGGATCTCGCCCGCCTCGTCGCGCGACATGATGACCGAGCGCTCGCCGATGGCGGTGCGCTTGAAGTCGCCCGGGTTCGGGATCTCGGCCTCCAGGCCGACATAGCACCAGTGCTTCTCGTAGAAGAAGCGCTGCAGCTCCTTCTTGTGCAAGGCCTCGTCGGTGTAGGCCATGAAGGGAATGCGGCCGGTCTGCTCGCTCTCCCATTTCAGTTCGACGGGGAACACGGCTTGCGTGGTCATCGGGGTCTCCTTCGTTGTGTTCAGGTGCCTTGCAGGTAGAAGGCGTCGGCATGCGTCTGCTCGGGTGCGAGGCCACGGCCGCGCACCAGCTGCGTCACGGCCTCGACCATCGGCGGCGAGCCGCAGAGGTAGGCGCGCCAGCCGTCGAGGCTGCCGGGCCAGTCGGCGCGGATCGCGTCGGTGATGAGGCCCACGCGCTGCTTTCCGTTCGCCGGTCCGGTGACAACCACCACGTGCACGTCCAGGCCCGGGTGCTGCGCCTGCAGCTCCCGCAGTTCCTGCAGGCCGTAAACGTCGGCATCGGAACGCACGCCGAGGTACAGGTGGATCGGCTGCGTGAGCCCGGCCGCGATGGCGCCGCGCACGATCGAAAGAATAGGCGCCAGCCCGGTGCCGCCCGCGGCGCAGAGCATCGGTCCGCGGTGTTTGGTGCGCAGGTAGGCCGTGCCAAGCGGTCCGCTCACGCGCACCGGATCGCCGATGCGCAACTGCTCGAAGATGTGCGCCGTGACACGCCCGCCGGGCACGCGGCGCACATGGAACTCGAGCTCCGCGTCGCGGCTCAGCCCGGCCATCGAATACGGCCGCGCGAGGTCGGGGGCGAACTGCAGCTGCGCGTACTGGCCGGGAGAAAACTCCAGCGGCTTGTTGGGCTTGAGGCGCAGGCGCCGGATGTCGTGGGTCAGCTCGTCGATGCCTGTCACCGTGGCCTTCAGGATGCGCGCGGGATGCACGACCACTTCGTCCGGCTCGGGAATCTCGATGGCGCAGCTTTCGGTGAGGGTGCTCTGGCAGGCCAGCACGTAGCGCTCGCCCTGGCCGTCCGGGCGGATGGCGTCCTGCCCGCCGTCGAGCACCTGGCCCGACACCACCTTGCAGCGGCAGGTGCCGCAGCGCCCCGCCATGCAGCTGTAGGACACCGGCACGTGATGCTCGCGCAGCACTTCGAGCAGGTTCGCGCCGGGGCGGACCTCGAGGGTGCGGGCAAGGGGATGTATGTGCAGGTCCATCGTGGGGCTCTCTTGCGCCGGCGTGGGTGCCGGCCTGTCTCCGGGAGGCGATGATGCGCGGGCGCTTCCGATTGACCAATAGAATTCGGTGAATCCTCCTCATCACTGCGCTGAATAAAGGTCCGCCGTGCAACTCAAGGACATCGACCTCAACCTGCTGCTGGTGTTCGACCGCATGCTGGCCGAGAAGCGCGTGTCGGCCGTGGCCGAGTCGCTGGGCCTCTCGCAGCCGGCCATCAGCAATGCGCTGGCGCGCCTGCGCAAGCTGCTGGGCGACGAGCTGTTCCTGCGCACCGCGCGCGGCATGGAGCCCACGCCCTTTGCGCTGCAGCTGGCGGAGCCGGTGGCCTACGCCATGGGCGCGCTGCACACGGCGCTCAACCAGCAGGTGGTGTTCGACCCCGCCACCAGCACTCGCAGCTTCACGCTCGCCATGACCGACATCGGCGAGATCTACTTCACCCCGAAGCTGATGGAAGCGCTCTCGGTGGCCGCGCCCGGCGTGACCGTGAGCACGCTGCGCAACAACACCGCGACCAACCTGCGCGACGAGCTGGAGGCCGGCCACGTCGACATCGCCATCGGCCTGCTGCCGCAGCTCAAGGCCGGCGTGTTCCAGCGCCGGCTGTTCCTGCAGCAGTACGTGTGCCTGTTCTCGCAAGCGCATCCGCTCGCGAAGAAACGCAGCGTGTCATTGAAGGACTTCAGCGCGGCCGACCACGTGCAGGTCCTGGCCGCCGGCACCGGCCACGGCAAGGCCGACGACGTGATGGCGGCGCAGGGCATCCAGCGGCGCATCAAGCTGCGCGTGCCCCACTTCGTAGCCATCGGCCACATCCTGCGCTCGAGCCACATGATCGCGACGGTGCCCGAGCGGCTCGCACAGAGCATCGCGGAGCCCTTCGGGCTGGTGTGGCGCCCTCACCCGGTGGCGCTGCCGCAGATAGCGATCAACCTGTTCTGGCACGCGAAGGCGCACCGCGATCCAGGCAACCAGTGGATGCGCGGCTTGCTGTTCGACAACTTCGCGGACAGCGGTTGACCGGTTGACCGGTTGGCCGATGCTGGCTATCGGTCGGCCTTCAGAGGCTCGATGCGATCGAGCATGCCGTGCCTCGCGAGCTGGTCGACATTGCGCAGCACGCCCGGCACGCAAAGCAGACCAGCAGCGGCGCTTCCATCTCAGGCCTCCGTCGCTTCCGATTCGAGCTCCGCGGCGGGCCACTGGCCGAGCACCTCGTGCACGCCCTGCCCTACATGGCTGTCGATCAGCGCGAGCTTGCCGGCGCGCCAGCGCACCGGTTGCTCGATCGCGTGCTTCTCGAGCTTGCGCCTCGCGTACACCAGCGTCATGTGCGGCGTGAAGGCGCGCTTGGGCTTGAAGCCCGCGTCGGCCAGCGCTTCGCCCAGCCGCTGCCTGAAGGCCATGAGCGCTTCGGCGCCCGCGTCGTCGCCATACAGCACGAGTGCCTGGCTCTTCGCATAGCTCATGGCTTCGTCGAAGACGACATCGAAGGCGGGCGCAGGCAGCGTCGCTGCGGCGGCCAGGGCCTGCTCGACCTTGTCGCGCGGCACCGCTGCGTAGTCGCCCAGGTCGAACAGCGTGACATGCAGGCGGTGCGCCTCGACCACCGTGCCCTTCAGTGCGTGCTGGAAATTCATGCGCTCGCCGAGCGCTGCAATCGTCGTGGCGTCCTGCGCGCCGGGAAGCAATGAGAAGAAGAGCGAATGCGGCATCGGCTCGGCGCGTTGCGCCTTGCTGCGGGGGCGCGGCAAGGGCCGCGGCGGAGGATCGATGCCGGGAAGAAGAAGCTGTTGAGACATGCCTCGATCATCGCCCATCGACCCGGCGCCTTCAGGTGCTCTTCAGCAGGCGCCAAGCTCGTCTTCAGGCTGGAATTCCAGAATCGCCGAGCGCTGATGGCATGGCTTCAAGCCACCAACAGTCTCAATGATCCCAACGACTCCAACCAGGAATTTCATCTTGACGAAAACGCAAGCCTGCACCGCCCTCGCCGCACTTCTGCTCGGCACCGCATCCATGGGCGTCTGCGCCGCCGGCCCGGCGCAGGACACCGGTCTCTACGTGGGCGGCTCCGTCGGCCGTTCGAGCTACAGCCTCTCTTCTTCCAACACCGTGCCCACCCCGTGGGGCGGCCAGAAAGCCAGCAAGGCCGGCACGGCCTACAAGCTGTACGGCGGCTATCGCCTGACGGAAAACTTCGGCGTGGAAGTCGGCTACGCGCGGCTTGGCCGCGTGAGCCAGTGGACGGCGGCGGGCCTGGGCTACTCCAGCCTGCAAAGCGGCACCGGCCAGGCCTTCTACGCGGCCGCCACGGCACGCCTGCCACTGGGCGATGCCTTCGCGCTCAACGGCCGCCTGGGTGTTTCGCGCGGCCGCATCTCCGGCGGCGACAACAACAATACCGTCAACTGGTGGCAACCCGGCGGCCAGCGCTTCTCGGGCAGCTCGACCGGCCTCATGGCCGGCTTCGGCGCCGAATACCGCATGACGCAGAACCTCGCGATCACAGCCGACTACGACTACTTCGGCAAGCTGTCGAAGCAGGCCAAGGGGGGCATGCTGTCGGTGGGGTTGAAGGCGAGCTTCTAGGCGCTGGCGTAGCGACCGCGACTGGTGCGCTCACGCCAGTCGCGGTAGTCGGCGCGGAACCTGTCAGGGCTTCACGAACCTGTAGGCGAAGCGATCGGTCTCGCCCTTGATCGAGGGATCGAACACCTTGATCGAGTGCGTGTCTTTCTTTTCCGCGAGCAAGGTGCTTTCCTCGTCCAGGACGAAGCCGGCCGCCTCCACCTCGTTGCGAACGGATACGGGCTCGATGCGATGCAGCGACTGAGCGTCGTTCGTGCCTGCACCGCCGGCGGCGGCGTGGTCGACAACGACGTAGAACCCGCCGGGCTTCAGCCGTTCGAATACAGCTTGATTGAAAAGGGCCGCCGTCGCCCCCCGGGCCTGGGCCAGGGACGTGTGGAGGTCGTGATAGAACAGGTGCAGCCACACGACATCCGCTGGCTGCGTGGCCTCCGGCAGCGCCACGAGCTCCGCGGAGACGACTTCGACGTTCTCCCGGCCCGGCTCCTTCGCAAGCGCTCGCATGCGGCCGACCGGATCGTTGCTGAAGTGGGCGACCTCGGCCGGCACGAAGCTGTAGACCCGCCCTTCGGGTCCCACGGTGTCGGAGAAGAGGCGGGTCCAGCCGCCGTCGCCTGGATAAACGTCAATGACGGTGGAACCCGCATCTACGCGTGCGAACCGGATCAACTCGGATAGCTTGGATTGGTCGTACATAGGGAGCTCCGTTAGGGTGGTCGAAGAGTGCGCGGCGTGCGGCGAATGGCGAGCGGTACGCCGGCCCGATCAGTAGAACTTGGCCCTGACCAGCAGCACTGCTCGGACCGATCGGCCATGCGCCGCAGCGGAGTCATCGCGTCGTAGGCCTACAAGGGAGTGCCGCCGCGTGTCGACTACGCGCTGACCCCACTCGGTCGCAGTCTGGCCGACGCGGTCGTGGCGCTGTGCACTTGGGGGAACCGGGAACGCGGCAGAACCGGCAAGCATCTTCGCCGAGCGAGTTACCTTGTCCTGACAGCCTCCAAGCCAAACGACTCTTGACCGGAAGATACGGTTAACCGAACTGGCCGTCTGTGCGGCAGCGAACGCGTCACGTCGCATGAATCCGTCGGTGCGCGAATGCGCAACCGACAATGGCGTCCTCCCGAAACGGGTGCAGAAAGGTCAAAAATCAGGCACGTCGTGGTCGCGTCCGCACATTGAGTGCGTCAACTACGCATCAAGGGGAGCCGATAGCCTCGACAGGGCTGCCACACGACAGACATCCAGAATTTCATCGGCGAGAGGCGAGTCGTCAGGACACGCCCGCGACAGCATCAACGCGCCAATCGCCTGCGCGAACACTTCGATGCGCCTGGCGCGCTGGGCTCCTGCCCGTTTGCCGTCCTCCGGCGCACCGAGCGGGTCGGCCAGGGTCGCCAGCAGGCCTTCAACGCCGGCCTCGAAAGTCGTCTTGATCGACGCCGGCTGACGCGCAGCGTCTCCGCATAGCGCGGCCATCGTGCAACCTTCACCACGAGCGTCACGATGCTCTCGGGACAGGTATTGCTTGACGACCGCTGTCGCATCGGCCCCTTCGGCTTTGGCAGCCGACTGCGCAAAACCACAGGTCGCCGCCTCCGCCAGCAGGTCTGCCTTGGAGCCGAAGTGCTTGTAGAACCCTCCGTGGGTGAAGCCTGCGACCGCCATCAAGTCCACGATCCCTACCCCGTCGTAGCCACGCTCGCGAAACAGGGTGGAGGCCGTTTCGACGATGTGCGCCCGGTTCGCCTGCGCCTGCGCTTTGGTGACCTTCATGTCCAGGATCCTTCTAGATGTGCCATTGGTGAAGCCTTGAATATACATTGATGTTACCTATCATCAAAATCCTTGACAACAAAGATGATGATCGACATCATTGAGCCAACTTGCCTTGGAAGGCTTCCGGATATGAGCGGCACCCACCTGATCAACGACGACACAGCAACCCAACATGACTGACAACACGCTTTTCGAGTTCTACACCCTTGGCTCACTCAAACTTTCCAACCGCATCGTGATGGCGCCGCTGACGCGCAATCGTGCCGGTGCGGGCCTGGTACCCAGCGAGCATGCCGCCACCTACTACAGCCAGCGCGCCTCGGCCGGCCTGTTGATTACGGAAGCCACGCAGATCTCGGCACAGGCTCAGGGCTACCAGGACACCCCGGGCCTCTACACGCAGCCGCAGATCGACGGCTGGCGCAAGGTGACCGATGCCGTTCATGCCAAGGGCGGGCGGATCTTCGTCCAGTTGTGGCACGTCGGACGCATCTCGCACGTCGATCTGCAGCCCGGTGGCGCTCTACCGGTTGCACCTTCGGCCATACGCGCCGCGACCAAGACCTTTGTCAACAATGGTTTTCACGACGTCTCCGAGCCACGTGCTCTGACCTTGGATGAGCTTCCGGGCATCGTCGAAGATTTCCGCAAGGCTGCGGCCAACGCGATCGCCGCGGGCTTCGATGGCGTCGAGATCCACGGTGCCAACGGCTATCTGCTCGAACAGTTCATCAAGGACGGCGCCAACGCACGCACGGACGCGTACGGCGGCTCCATCGAGAACCGTGCCCGCCTCTTGCTGGAAGTCACCGCCGCAGTGGCCAAGGAAATCGGTGCGGACCGCACTGCCGTGCGTCTGTCTCCCGTCTCGCCGGCCAACGGCATTTCCTGCAGCGATCCGCAACCGCAGTACGAATACATCTCCGAACAGCTCAGCGCATTGGGCATCGTTTATCTGCACGTGGTGGAAGGCGCCACCGGCGGTCCGCGCGATGTCGCACCGTTCGACTTCGATGCTTTGCGCAGCCGCTTCAAAAACACTTACCTGGCCAACAACGGGTATGACCTCGAACTGGCCAACGCCCGCCTGATCGGTGGCGAGGCCGACCTGTTCGCCTTTGGACGCCCCTTCATCAGCAACCCCGACCTGGTCGAAAGACTGAAAGCCGGCGCCCCCCTCGCCGCCCTGAACCCGGCCACGCTCTATGGGGGTGGCGCGGCGGGCTACATCGACTACCCGGCGCTCGCCGGTTCCAGCGCCCAGTAGCGATCGCCCCATGCCGCACACCGCGGCATGGGCTCACCTTTCTATCAAGAGGAAAAACACATGACCACTCGTACCACTGTTCTCATCACGGGCGCCTCGACCGGCATTGGCGCCATTTATGCCGACCGCTTCGCACGCCGCGGCCGCGACCTTGTGCTGCTGGCGCGCGACCAGGCGCGGCTGGAAACGCTCGCTGCACGCCTGCGCGACGAAACCGGCACTGCCGTCGAGATCCTTGCGGCCGACCTGACCCAACCTGGCGATCTGGCCGCAGTCGAGGCGCGCCTGCGCGAGGACGCCAGGATCGACACCCTGATCAACAACGCCGGGGCCGCGCTGTCCGGTCAGTTCATCGACCAGTCGACAGACGATGTGGCCCGCCTGGTCAGCCTCAACACCACCGCACTCGTCAGGCTGGCGAGCGCCATCGCCCCGCGCCTGGCGCAGGCTGGCAAAGGCGCGATCGTCAACATCGGCTCGGTGGTCGGCCTGGCGCCCGAGTTCGGCATGTCGGTCTACGGTGCGACCAAGGCCTTCGTGCTGTTCCTGTCCCAGGGGCTGAGCCTGGAGCTCACGCCCAGGGGTGTCTACGTGCAGGCGGTGTTGCCTGCCGGAACCCGTACTGAGATCTGGGAACGCGCGGGCATCGACAGCAGTTCGATGCCCGATCTGATGGGAGTGGAAGAACTGGTAGATGCCGCGCTGGTGGGGTTCGACCGCCGCGAACTCGTGACCATCCCGCCGCTGCACGATGCCGCGCGCTGGGAGGTGCTGAACACGGCACGCCAGGCCCTGATCGGGGACATCCGGCAGGCACACGTGGCTGAGCGCTATCGAACCGTCGCCTGAAGCGGCAAAAGACTCCAGAGCGCAACGGACGGCACATGACATTCAAGGCACTGCTCGCCAGCAAGACCGGCGACACCATTTCAACCGGCCTGGTCGACTTCAAGGACGAGGAGCTGATGCCGGGCGACGTCACCGTTGCGGTCGAGTACTCGACGGTGAACTACAAGGACGCGATGGCGCTCAGTGGCCGGTCACCGGTCATTCGCCAGTTTCCGCTGATTCCTGGCATCGACTTTGCCGGTGTCGTCGAGTCGTCGGCCTATCCCGGCCTCGTCGCCGGCGACCGCGTGCTGGCGACGGGCTGGGGACTGAGCCAGACGCACCATGGTGGCTTCGCGCAAAAGGCGCGGGTGAGCGGTGATTGGCTGGTCAAGGTCCCGGAAGTCTTTTCGACCCGTGATGCCATGGCCATTGGCACCGCCGGGTTCACCGCCATGTTGTCCGTACTCGCACTGGAGCATGGCGGCCTGACACCCGAGCTTGGCGACATCCTGGTGACCGGCGCCAATGGCGGCGCCGGCTCCGTGGCCATCGCACTGCTGTCGGGCCTGGGCTACCGCGTGATCGCCTCGACCGGTCGCCTCGAGGAAGCCGCCTACCTGCGTACGCTGGGCGCGGCGGACGTCATCGACCGCCACACCCTTTCCGAAGCGGGCGCACCGATCGCCAGGGAGCGGTGGGCCGGGGCCATCGATTCGGTCGGCAGTCATACGTTGGCGAACGTCCTGGCCCAGACCCGGTATCGCGGTGTGGTCGCGGCCTTCGGCCTCGCACAGGGCGCGGACCTGCCCGCATCCGTGCTGCCGTTCATCCTGCGCAACGTCACCCTCGCCGGTATCGACTCGGTCAATGCGCCGCAGCCTATGCGGCTGCAGGCGTGGTCGCGTCTGGCCAGCGACCTGGACGTGGACAAGCTTGCACGGACCACCAAGGTGATTGGCCTGGCGGAGGTGCCTGAGGTCGCCAGCCAAGTCCTCGCAGGGAAGGTTCAGGGGCGCACCATCGTCGATGTGAACGCCTGACCGCCAACGCGATGACGATGCCCCCTACCGACAAGCACCCAGGATCGCACATGCCCTACATCGACACCCCCAACCAATCGATCGACGTCGACGGGACTGCATTCGCGTACCGTGACCTGGGGCCGCGCAGCGGCGTGCCGCTGGTTCTGCTCAATCACTGGGGCGCGGTCCTCGACAATTTCGACCCGCGTATCGTCGATGGACTTGCCCGCAGACATCGCATCATCGCCATCGACTACCGGGGGATCGGCGCTTCAGGCGGAACAGCACCCGTGACCATCGATGCGATGGCCCGGGACGCGATCTCGCTGATCCACGCACTGGGTTTCGAGAAGGTCGACCTGCTCGGCTTCTCCCTCGGAGGATTCGTGGCACAGGACATGATGCTGAAAGCTCCTGGCCTGGTGCGCCGGCTCATCCTGACCGGCACGGGGCCGGCGGGCGGCAAAGGCATCGAACGGGTCGGAGCGGTTTCTTGGCCGCTGATCGTCAAAGGCCTGTTGACGCTGCGCGATCCAAAGACCTATCTGTTCTTCACCTCCACGGCCAATGGCCGTCGAGCCGCGAAAGCCTTCCTGGCGCGACTGAAGGAGCGCAAGGCGGATCGGGACAAGGAGCCGACGCCACGAGCTTTCCTGCGGCAGCTGAAGGCCATCAGGGCCTGGGGCCGGCAGGCGCCGCAGGATCTGGGCGGCATCCGCATCCCTGTGCTGATCGCCAATGGCGACAACGACATCATGGTGCCCACCGTGAACAGCCATGACATCGCGCGTCGCATTCCCGGCTCGCAACTGGTCATCTACAAGGACGCCGGGCATGGCGGGATCTTCCAGTACCACGGCGAGTTCGTGCCCAGGGCGCTGGCCTTCCTCAATGACTGAACAATAAAAAACCCTGAAAAAGCCCCCATGAAAGCTTTCATCATCGACCGGTACGGAAAGAAAGAAGTCGGCCGCATTGCCGACATGCCCGACCCAGAGGTCCGGGACGATGACGTCCTGATCCAGATCCACGCGGCGAGCATCAATCCCCTGGACTCGAAGACCAAGAGCGGTGAATTCAAGTTGATTCTTCCCTACCGCCTCCCCCTGATCCTGGGCAACGACATGGCCGGAACGGTCGTGCGGGTCGGCGCTCGCGTTCGCAACTTCAAGCCCGGCGATGAGATCTATGCACGCCCCGACGACGATCGCATCGGCACGTTCGCCGAGTTCATTGCCGTCAAGGCGTCATCGCTGGCACTGAAGCCCGCGAATCTCAGCATGGTCGAGGCCGCATCCGTTCCTCTGGCGGCCCTGACGGCCTGGCAGGTGCTGGTCGAAACCGCCAAGCTGAAAAGGGGGCAGAAGGTTCTGATCCATGCCGGCTCCGGCGGCGTCGGCACCATCGCCATCCAGCTGGCCAAGCATCTCGGGGCGTTCGTGGCCACGACCACCAGTACGGCCAACATCGCCTGGGTGAAGGACTTGGGAGCGGACGTCGTCATCGACTACAAACAGCAGGACTTCGCCGCGGTGCTTCGCGACTACGACGTGGTGCTGAACAGCCTCGGAAACAGCGAGCTGAACAAATCCCTCCAGGCGCTCAAGCCGGGCGGGCATCTCATCTCCATCTCCGGGCCGCCGACCCCGGCGTTCGCCGCCGCGCGAGGACTGGCCTGGCCGCTCCGACTGGCGCTGCGCCTGTTGAGTTTCAGCATCAGGAACAAGGCAAAGAAGATCGGGGGCCAATACACCTTCGTCTTCATGCGGGCCGATGGGGCGCAGTTGCGCGAGATCACGGCCCTCATCGAGTCAGGCGCCATCCGCCCGGTCGTCGACAAGGTATTCCCATTTCAGGACACCCACAAAGCTTTGGCCTACGTCGACAGTGGGCGCGCCAAGGGCAAGGTCGTGGTGCAAATGCTGTAGCTGACGCGCATGCGGCACGACACGGAGAACGACAGGAGTACCCACACAACCATCAACATCGGCAAGCGCGCTGGTAACCGGCGCATCCAGCGGCATTGGCGCGGCCATCGCGCGTGAGCTCGCGGCGCTCGGCTCGGCAAGCCCGATGCCGCGGGCGCGCTTTGGGACGCCGGGCTCGCCGGCGGCCCGATCGACATCCTGATCGACAACGCCGGGTTCGGCTATTTCCGCCGGTTCGACGAGGTCGACTGGGCGCGCGACGCGGAACTCATCCAACTCAACATGACCTCGCTGGTCGCGCCGGTGACCTACATCTGCCCTGGCGGCACCGATACCGCGTTCCACGCTGCGTCCGGCGGGGGCGACTACTCGTGGATCGCGAACGCGTCGACGAAAAGCGCGGAGTTCGTGGCGCACGCCGCGATCCGCGCGATGCTGCGCGGCAAGCGCACGGTGGTGCCCGGGCTGTTCAACAAGCTGTCGTGCTTCGGCGTGCGTTTCTTGACGCGGCGGTTCGCGTCGCGTGTGGCGACTCAAGTGCTCGGCAAGCCGCGGTTGGCACTGCCGGCGCGACAAGGGACTTGAGACCGCGGGCAACCATTGCAGACAACTGCAGCGGCGCCCTCACTCCCACTCGATCGTCGCCGGCGGCTTGCTCGAAACGTCGTAAGTCACCCGGTTGATCCCGCGCACTTCATTGATGATGCGCCCCGACACCTTCTTCAGCAGCGCATACGGCAGCTCCGCCCAGTCCGCCGTCATGAAGTCGCTGGTCTGCACCGCGCGCAGCGCGACCACGTAGTCGTAGGTGCGGCCGTCGCCCATCACGCCCACGCTCTTCACCGGCAGGAACACGGTGAAGGCCTGGCTCGTGAGGTCGTACCAGGTCTTGCCGGTTTCGGCGTCGGTGAAGTTGCGCAGTTCCTCGATGAAGATCGCGTCGGCGCGGCGCAGCAGGTCGGCGTATTCCTTCTTCACTTCGCCGAGGATGCGCACGCCCAGGCCGGGGCCCGGGAACGGATGGCGATACACCATCTCGGGCGGCAGGCCGAGCGCCACACCCAGCTCGCGCACTTCGTCCTTGAACAGGTCGCGCAGCGGCTCCAGCAGCTTCAGGCCGAGCTGCTCGGGCAGGCCGCCCACGTTGTGGTGGCTCTTGATGGTGACGGCCTTCTTGCTCTTGGCGCCGCCCGACTCGATGACGTCGGGGTAGATGGTGCCTTGCGCCAGGAAGGTCGCGCCCTTGTGGCCCCCGTCGCCAGCCTTCAGCTTCGCAGCCTCCTGCTTGAACACGGTGACGAATTCGCCGCCGATGATCTTGCGCTTGGCTTCGGGGTCGCTCACGCCGGCGAGCTTGCCGAGGAACAGCTCGCTGGCGTCCACGCGGATCACTTTCGCGTGCAGCTTGCCTTCGAACATTTCCATGACCATGTCGCCTTCGTTCAGGCGCAGCAGGCCGTGGTCGACGAACACGCAGGTCAGCTGGTCGCCGATGGCGCGGTGGATGAGCGCGGCAGCCACGCTCGAATCGACACCACCCGACAGGCCGAGGATGACTTCTTCGTCGCCCACCTGCTCGCGGATTTTCTGCACGGCTTCCGCGATGTGGTCGCGCATGACCCAGTCTGGCTTGGCGTCGCAGATGCCGAGCACGAAGCGCTCGATGATCGCCTTGCCCTGCACGGTGTGCGTCACTTCGGGGTGGAACTGCAGCGCGTAGTAGCGGCGCGCCTCGTCGGCCATGCCGGCGATGGGGCAGCTTTCGGTGCTGGCCATGAGCTTGAAGCCCGGCGGCAGTTCGGTGACCTTGTCGCCGTGGCTCATCCACACGTTGAGCATGCCGTGGCCTTCGGGCGTGGTGAAGTCGGCGATGTCCTCCAGCAACGCGGTGTGGCCGTGGGCGCGCACGGCCGCGAAGCCGAATTCGCGCTTGTGGCCGCCCTCGACCTTGCCGCCGAGCTGGTGCGCCATGGTCTGCATGCCGTAGCAGATGCCGAGCACAGGCACGCCGAGGTCGAACACGGCTTGCGGGGCCTTGTCGGTGGTTTCCTCGTACACGCTGGCGTGGCTGCCAGAGAGGATCACGCCCTTGAGGTGGCCGTCGGCGGCGTATTCGCGCACCCATTCGTCGGTGACGTCGCAGGGATGCACTTCGCTCAGCACGTGGGCTTCGCGCACGCGGCGTGCGATCAGCTGGGTGACTTGCGAGCCGAAATCGAGGATGAGGATCTTGTCGTGTTGCATGGCGAAGGACTCAGAGCGTTGAAATGTCGAACAGCCGGATGCCCGCTTGCGGCGCGGCCTGGATGAGGCGCTCGTCGAAGGTCGCGAGCGGAAGATTGAGCGATTTTGCAAGCCAGAGATAGCCCGCGTCGTACTGGGACACGCCCGCGTCGATGGCCACGGCGAGCACGGCCTTGTGCTGCGCCGGCGCCAGCTCGTGCAGCTCGACGCGGTGACGGATGGCGTCGAGCACGCTCCACAGCCCTTCGACCGCCGACGACGGAATGCGGCCGCTTCGCACGCCATTGGCCAGGATGTTGGCGCACTCCCATTGCCACACGTTGGGCGCCTGCGGCTCGACCTCGTCGCGGCGAATGGCGCCGTAGAGCTTGCGGGTGTGTTCGGTGGCGTGGTCGGGCAGCAGCCAGGCTGCGGTGACCGAGGCGTCCATGACGAAGGCTGTCATGGCTGGCGCCCTTCGGCGCGCAAGGCGCTCGGCGAGAGGCCGGGCTGGATGGTGGCGTGCAGCGCGTCGATCTGGCCGAGCTCGCGCTGGATCTGCTCGTCGGTGATGACCGGCTTGCGGCGCACCGGCAGCATGCGCACGACTTCCTTGCCGTGGCGGGTGATGCGAACCTCCTCGCCCTTTTCGACCGAGTCGATCAGGGCCGAGAAGTTGTTCTTGGCTTCGGCGATACCGATGGATTGCATTTGGGCCAGAAAATTTGAATCTGGCCCAAATTCTAAACCCGATCTGGCCTGACTCTCAAGATCTGGCCAGATTGGGCTTACTCAGCGCGGTAGTTCGGCGCTTCCTTGGTGATCTGCACGTCGTGGACGTGGCTCTCGCGGATGCCGGCCGTGGTGATCTCGACGAACTCGGCCTTGTTCTGCATGTCCTCGATGGTCGCGCAGCCGCAGTAGCCCATGCTGGCACGCACGCCGCCGGCCATCTGGTAGACGATGGAGACGATCGAGCCCTTGTAGGGCACGCGACCTTCGATGCCCTCGGGCACCAGCTTGTCGGTGTTGGGGTTGCCGGTGGTCGATTCCTGGAAGTACCGGTCGGCACTGCCCTGCTGCATCGCGCCGATGGAGCCCATGCCGCGGTAGCTCTTGTAGCTGCGGCCCTGGTACAGCACGATTTCGCCCGGCGCCTCTTCGGTGCCGGCGAACATGCTGCCCATCATCACGGTGCTGGCGCCGGCCGCGATAGCCTTGGCGATGTCGCCCGAGTAGCGCACGCCGCCGTCGGAGATCAGCGGAATGCCCGTGCCCTGCAGCGCGGTGGCCACGCTGTCGACCGCCATGATCTGCGGCACGCCCACGCCGGCCACGATGCGGGTGGTGCAGATGGAGCCGGGGCCGATGCCGACCTTGACCGCGTCGGCGCCGACGTCGGCCAGCGCGCGCGCGGCGTCGCCGGTGGCGATGTTGCCGCCGATGACATCGACCTGCGGGTAGTTCTTCTTGACCCAGCGCACGCGCTCGATCACGCCGGCGCTGTGGCCGTGGGCGGTGTCGACCACGATGGCGTCGACGCCGGCCTTCACCAGCGCCTCGACGCGCTCCTCGGTGCCGTCGCCCACGCCGACCGCAGCGCCCACGCGCAGGCGGCCGTTGGCATCGCGCGCGGCGTTGGGGAAGCTGGTCTGCTTGGTGATGTCCTTGACGGTGATCAGGCCCTTGAGCTCCCAGTCGCCGTTGATGACGAGCAGGCGCTCGAGCTTGTACTTGTTGAGCAGCGCCTTGGCTTCGGCCAGCGTGGTGCCGTCAGGCACGGTGATGAGCTTCTCGCGCCGCGTCATGATTTCGCTGACGGGCACGTCGTAGCGGTTCTCGAAGCGCAGGTCGCGTCCCGTGACGATGCCGACCACCTTGCCGGCGTCGACCACCGGGAAGCCCGAGATGCCGAGCTGCTCGGACAGCGCCATCACCTGGCGCACCGAGTGCGTGGGGGTGATCACGACCGGGTCGCGCAGCACGCCCGATTCGTATCGCTTCACGCGGGCCACTTCCGCGGCCTGCTGCTGCGCCGTGAGGTTCTTGTGCACGATCCCCATGCCGCCCTCCTGCGCGATGGCGATCGCAAGGCGGGCTTCCGTCACGGTGTCCATGGCCGCCGAGACGAGCGGCAGGTTCAGCGTGATGTTGCGGGAGAGTTTGGTGGCGAGGGAGGTGTCCTTGGGCAGGACCTGGGAGAACGCTGGCACCAACAACACGTCGTCGAAGGTGAGCGCTTTGCCGAGAAGGCGCATGGGTGAAGCTCCAAAAGACGGATTGTAACGAGGGCCCCGAGGGGTTTGCTGGCGCAGGCCATTAACGAACGTTGCAAAACCACCCAATGAGGATGTTGCAAAAAGTAAGGCAAGGCTAAACTTCGGGGATGAAATTCGTGCACTGGCTGCTATTGGGATGTGTCGTTGCGATGCCGCTGTCTGCGAGCGCGCAGTGGCTATGGATCGACA
The DNA here is from genome assembly GCF_058809745.1 of Variovorax sp. MPBD4-3. Taxonomy (NCBI): domain Bacteria; kingdom Pseudomonadati; phylum Pseudomonadota; class Betaproteobacteria; order Burkholderiales; family Comamonadaceae; genus Variovorax; species Variovorax sp. MPBD4-3. The sequence continues at coordinate 25,734 of NZ_JBXASW010000042.1, read as the reverse complement.
AGAACGGCAAGAAGGTCTTCAGCGACCAGGCCCCGCCGCCGGACGTGCCAGAGAAGAACATCCTGCGCCGCGTCGGCCCGGCGCCGGGGGCGCGCTCCACGGCGAACCCGAACGTAGACGCCGCGCCGGCCGAAGGCGCGGCCGACGCCGCTGCAGCCGCTCCCGCAAAGGCCGCGGCCGCCCCCAAGCCGACCGGCGTCGACAAGGAGCTCGAGGAAAAGACCAGGAAGGCCGAGGCCGACGCAAAGACCAAGCAGGCCGCGGACGCCGCCAAGGTGGCCCAGGCCAAGGCCGAGAACTGCACCCGCGCCCGTCAGGCCAAGGCCACGGTCGACAGCGGCATGCGCATTGCGCGGGTCAACGCGCAGGGCGAGCGCGAAATCATGGATGACACAGCACGCGCTGCCGAGCAGAAGCGCGTGCAATCGGTGATCGACGCCGACTGCAAGTAAGGCGCCGGCACCGCCGGCTTCAGTAGCCGGCCTTGCCGCCCTTGCGGCGGTTCGCAAAAAGGCCGGTGCCCTTCGCGCCCTGTCGCTGGAAGCGCTCCCGCCGCGCCACCTTGGGGTCGACCGCCAGGGGCCTGCACAGCTCGATGCGGTCGCCTTCCTTCAGCGGCTGCTCCCACTCGACCACCCTGCCCCAGATGCCCGGCGTCATTGCGTGGCGCCAGTCCAGTTCGGGAAAGCGCGCGGAAAGGCCGCTCGCCTTCACCGCTTCGGCCAGCGTGGCACCAGGCGCGAGCTGCAGCACCTGCTCGAACACCTCGCGCGCAGCGGGTGAACAGCTCAGCGTGACCTCGATCATCAGGGGCTGCCGTAGACCTGCTCGGCGCGCTTGACGAAGGCCTCCACCAGGCTCGATGCGATGGTGTCGAACACCGGCCCCACCAGCGCCTGCAGGGCGAAGTTGCTGAAGCCGTAGCTCAGGTGCAGCTCGACACGGCAGGCGCGCTCGCCCTCTTCGCCCACGGGCACGAATTTCCACTTGCCGTCGAGGTTGGAGAAAGGCCCGTCGACCAGCTTGAGCTGGACTTCGCGCCCCGGCACATGCGTGTTGCGGGTGGTGAAACTCTGGTGCAGTCCGGCAAAGGCAAGGCCGACTTCGGCGGTCATGCCGGCCTCGTCCTGCTCGATGACTCGCGATTTGTCGCACCAGGGAAGAAATTGCGGATACTTGGCCACATCGGTGACGAGCGCATACATCTCTTCGGCGCTGTACCAGATGAGGACGGACTTGTTGACTGTTTTCATAGAATCGGCACAGCGTGCGCGATGGATTGTATTGAAGCCATGCAGCCCCAACATTCCCGAGTCATGGCCACAAAGAAACAAGATACCTCTTCCCGAATCGCCGACAACAAGAAGGCCGCGTACAACTATTTCTTCGAAGAGCGCTTCGAGGCCGGCATGGTCCTCGAAGGCTGGGAAGTCAAATCGCTGCGCGAAGGCAAGGTGCAGCTCACCGACGGCTACGTCGTGATCCGCAACGGCGAGCTGTTCGTCGTCGGCTGCCAGATCAACCCGCTCAAGAGCGCGTCGACCCACGTCAACCCCGATTCGGTCCGCACCAAGAAGCTGCTGCTGAAGAAGGACGAGATCCGCCGCCTGATCGGCAAGGTCGAGCAAAAGGGCTACACGCTGGTGCCGCTCAACCTGCACTGGAAGGCCGGCAAGGTGAAATGCGAAATAGCGCTGGCCAAGGGCAAGGCCGAGCACGACAAGCGCGACACCATCAAGGACCGCGAAGGCAAGCGCGAAGTGGAGCGCGCCATGAAGAGCCGCAACCGCTGAAACTTTTTTTGCACGCAATGGAATAAAAGACGGGCTGCGGGCGTTTGTGCGGTTGTCATCGGATCGCCGATGGCAAGCCAACCACCCCAGGAGCTCTTTCATGTCGCCTTTTCGTGCCTCTTCCGCCGGCCTTGCCGCCATCCTGCTGAGCGGCGTGCTCGCCCTGCCGGCCCTCGCCCAGCCCAAGCCCGCCGACGGCGCGCTGGTCGGCCCCAACGGCATGACGCTGTACACCTTCGACAAGGACACGGCCGGCAATGGCAAGTCGGTGTGCAACGGCGCCTGCGCCACCAACTGGCCGCCGTTCATGGCCGCCGACAGCGACAAACCCGCGGGCGACTTCACCATCGTGACGCGCGACGACGGCAAGAAGCAATGGGCCGCCAAGGGCTGGCCGCTGTACTACTGGGCCAAGGACACCAAGCCGGGCGACAAGACCGGCGACGGCGTCAACGGCAGCTGGAAGACCGCCAAGCCCTGACGCACTGATTCCCATGGACGCCCGCCTGCTGGTCGAGCACATCCCGAGCCTGCGCCGCTACGCCCGGGCGCTGACCGGCAATGCGTGGGCGGCCGACGACCTGGTGCAGGACACGCTGGAGCGTGCCTGCGGCAAGTGGCGGCTGTGGGTGGTGGGCAGCGACCTGCGCGCGTGGCTCTTCACCGTCATGCACAACATCTTCGCAAGCCAGGTGCGGCGCGCGCCGCCGCCGCACGCCGTGGTGCCCCTCGACGACCTGCCGCACGAACTGCACGGCGGCGTCGACCCCGGACGCGGCCAGGACACCAGCCTCGACCTGCAGCGCTGCCTGATGCAGCTGCCCGACGAACAGCGTGCGGTGCTGCTGCTCGTGACGCTGGAAGACCTGTCGTATGCAGAAGTGTCCAAGGTGCTGGGCATCCCCGCCGGCACCGTGATGTCCCGCCTGTCGCGCGCCCGCGTGCGGCTCCAGGAGTTGATGGACGGCACCTCGGCGCCGGTCCGCCCCGGCCTGCGCCGCCTCAAATGAAACCCGCCGCATCATGAACCGCCCCGTACCGCCCCCCACCGACGACGAGCTGCACGCCTGGGTCGACGGCCAGCTGGCCCCGGACCGCCATGGCGCGGTCGAAGACGCCATCGCCCGCGACCCCGCCGTGGCCGTCAGGATCGCGTCCTGGCACACGCAGCGCGACGCCCTGCGCCGGCTGCACGGCGAGCTGCTCGATGCACCCGTCCCGGAGGCGCTGATGGGCGCGCTGAACCGCAACCAGCCCCGCCACGCCCAACGCGGCGCATGGATGCGCCTGGGCGGCATGGCGGCCGGCGTGCTGCTGGCCTTTGCCGCCGGCTGGCTGGGCAATGCGCAATGGTCCGCGCAGCGCGGCGGTGCGCAGCTGCAGCAGCAACTGGGTCGCGCACCGGCGCTGAAAGAGTTCGTGCATGACGCATCGATCGCGCATGCCGTCTACACGCCAGAGAAAAGACACCCGGTCGAAGTAACCGCCGCCGAGCAGCAGCACCTGGTGCAATGGCTGTCGAAACGCCTCGACCGGCCGCTGAAGGTGCCCGACTTCTCGGCCCAGGGCTACACCCTGGTCGGCGGCCGCCTGCTGCCCGGGGAGACCGGCGCGCGCGCCCAGTTCATGTTCGAAGACGCTGCCGGCGAGCGCGTGACGCTCTACATCGGCACCCTCGACGCGAATGCCGCCGGTGCCATCGCTGCCCGCGAGACAGCCTTCCGCTTCGCCTCCGAAGGCCCCGTACCCAGCTTCTACTGGGTCGACCAGGGCTTCGGCTACGCCATTGCCGGCAAGCTGCCGCATGACCTTTTGCTCAAACTCGCGACGCTGGCCTACCATGATCTGTCTTGATCAGCGCATAAACTGCCGGCTCGCGCAACCACCCCGGCCAGTCACCCGGCCTTGTTTTCGCGATTCATCAACTGAAGGAGAAACTGCATGAAATTGCTCAGCGCCTCGATCCTCGCAGCGGCACTGCTTGCCGGCTGCGGCAGCATGTCCCCGGCCGCGCCCGACACGCCCACCCGCACCGCCGACGGCATCCTGGTCGGCCCGAACGGCATGACGCTGTACACCTTCGCCAAGGACACGGCCGGCGCCGGCACCTCCGCCTGCAACGCCCAATGCGCCACCAACTGGCCCGCGCTCGGCGTGGCCGAAACCGCAAAGCCCATGGGCGGCTACACCATCATCATTCGCGAAGACGGCAAGCGCCAATGGGCCTACAAGGGCTGGCCGCTGTACTACTGGGCGAAGGACGCCAAGCCCGGCGACAAGACCGGCGACGGCGCCCTCAACGGCGCATGGAAAGTCGCCCGTCCCTGATTCCATCGGGACCTGACGCAAGACAACGCCGGCACCCGCTGGCGTTTTTTTTGTGCGCTTCGGCCGACGCGAAGGCCCCGGGCACCCACGGCAGAATCCCCGCATGATTCCTGACGCCAATCCCGACGCGTTCCTCGCCCTGCTGAGCCAGGGCCTCATCACCGACTCGCAGCACGAGGCTGTGCTCGCCCACCCCGAGACCTCTACCCTTCCCCCGCTTCCGAGCCCGGCCCACGCGCTCGCGTGGATGCGCGTGAAAGGCCTCGTCACCGAAGAAGAACAGGACGCGGCACTCGACCGGATCGAGGCCGCAACGCCACCGGACCCGAACGCAGAAGACGCGGCCGACACCGCCTTCGACGCGGACGACCTCATGGAATGCGCCGAGCGCGGAATCACGCACGAGGCAGTGCAGGCGCTCTACCGCGACGGCCTGATCGACGCGCAAACGCGCGACATCGCACTGCAGGAAACGCCGGTCGCGGGCGCCGTTCCCGCCGCGCCGGGCGCCACGCTCGCCTGGCTGGTGACGGACGGCCCGCTCGAGCGGGAGCACTTCGACGCCACCCGCGCGCAGGTTGCCGCCGAGCCTGCTTTTGCAATGGCGGCCGAACGCGCCCGCATCGTCGCCGAGGCCCAGGCATTGATCGAAGCCGAAGACCGGACCATCGCGGAATGGAAATCGCGCTCGCAGCGCCAAGGCCGCATCGGCGCCTGGAAGTTCATCCTCACGGTGCTCGTGATCGGCGGCGGCCTGGGCTGGTATCTGTTCGCACCCGACAGCGTGCCCGCCTGCGACGCCAGTTCCACGCGCAAGACGCTGAACAACATGCTGTTCCGCGTGACCCTGGACGTGCGCATGCGCACCTTCGACGCCGAGAAACGCGCCGACATCCGCACGCCCCTGCTCGGCGGCATCCGCGAAGTCGGCTACCGCAAGGACCAGCGCGTGCGCGGTTGCATCGCGACCCTGACCCGGGGCGACGACAAGGACACGATGGCCTTCACCATTGGCGCGACATCGCCCAAGAGCGACGACATGGTGGTGCGCGGCGCGGATGCGGACATCGTCGAGGCACGTTTCGGCCACCTGGACGCCAGCGGCAAACCGCTCTTCAACACCGAACCCATCGGCCGCGAGGCGATGGAAAAGGCTTTCCGCGAAGGCGCCGAGTCGCTGTCGGCCCGTTCACAGTCTCGCGCGCTGGCACGCATGCGTGCCCAGGAGCGCGCCGCTTCGGGGCTGTCGGACCTCGACCCGGACCGCACGCGCGAAATCGCCGACATCGAGCCCACGGGCCCGTGCCGGGCGCTCGACGGCGACCCGGGCCGGCAGGCCTGCCCGCTGGTCGTCGAATACAACGATCGCCTGCTGGGCGCCCTTGCCGGCAACGGCGGCACGTCGCTGCCGCTGACCGGCGAATTCACCTTCGTGCAGGACAACGGCACCTGGCGCGTGGGCGACGATTTCATGCAGGCGTTCATGCGCAAGGTGGTCGAGGCCCGCATGCGCAAGATCGGCGCCACCGATGTCGCCATGCCGGCCTTCCCGGCCCCGCCCAAGAAGCCATCCCCCTGAGAAGCAAGGCCCCGGACGGCAAAAATCACCAGCGGTGACAACTTCACGAAGAAGCCGCACCGGATGGTGACTTAGGGGAGCATGCCTCGCCGTGCGCCAGGGCACGCGGCAAGGCGCACGCGGTCGATCAGCCCTGCGACGTGTCGCGGCCGGCGCGCTTGCGCTCGTGTTCCTTCAGGAAACGCTTGCGCAGGCGAACGCTCTTGGGCGTGATTTCGACCAGCTCGTCGTCCTCGATGAATTCCACGCCGTATTCGAGCGTGAGTTCGATCGGGGGCGTGATCTTGATCGCGTCTTCCTTGCCGCTCACGCGGAAGTTGGTCAGCTGCTTGGTACGCGTGGCGTTCACCACCAGGTCGTTGTCGCGGCTGTGGATGCCGACGATCATGCCTTCGTACACCGGGTCGTTGGCACGCACGAACATGCGGCCGCGGTCGTCCAGCTTGCCCAGCGCGTAGGTGAAGATTTCACCGTCGTCCATCGAGATCAGCACGCCGTTCTTGCGGCCGCCGATGTCGCCCTTGTGCGGCTCGTAGCTGTCGAAGATGTTGCTGATGAGGCCCGAGCCGCGCGTCAGGTTCAGGAATTCGTTGGTGAAGCCGATCAGGCCACGCGCCGGAATGCGGTATTCCAGGCGCACGCGGCCACGGCCGTCCGGTTCCATGTTGACGAGCTCGCCCTTGCGCTCGCCCAGTGCCTGCATCACGCCGCCCTGGTGCTGTTCCTCGATGTCGGCCGTGACCAGCTCGATCGGCTCGTGCTTCTCGCCGTCGATGGTGCGGAACACCACGCGCGGCTTCGACACGGCCATTTCATAGCCTTCGCGGCGCATGTTTTCCAGCAGGATGGTCAGGTGCAGTTCGCCGCGGCCCATGACCTCGAACACGCCTTCCTCGTCGGTCTCGTTCACGCGCAGGGCCACGTTGTGCTGCAGTTCCTTCTGAAGGCGGTCCCAGATCTGGCGGCTGGTGACGTACTTGCCTTCGCGGCCGGCCAGCGGGCTGGTGTTCACGCAGAAGTTCATCGTCAGCGTGGGCTCGTCGACCTTCAGCATCGGCAGCGGTGCCGGGTTGGCCGGGTCGGTGATGGTCACGCCGATGCCGATGTCGGCAATGCCGTTGATCAGCACGATTTCGCCGGGGCCGGCTTCCGTGGCCTGCACGCGGTCCAGGCCCTGGAACGTCAGCACCTGGTTGACGCGGCCCTTGATGGACTTGCCGTCCGGGCCTTCCATGACCACGACGTCCGTCATAGGCTTGATCGTGCCCTGGCTGATGCGGCCCACGCCGATGCGGCCGACGAAGGTCGAGAAGTCGAGAGCCGAAATCTGCAGCTGCAGCGGCGCGGCGGGGTCACCCTTTTGCGACGGCACGTGCTTCAGGATGGTGTCGAACAGGGCCGACATGTCGGGGCCCCACTGCTCGCCGGGCGCGCCCTCTTCGAGCGACGACCAGCCGTTGATGCCCGAGGCATACACCACCGGGAAGTCGAGCTGTTCGTCGGTCGCGCCGAGCTTGTCGAACAGGTCGAAGGCGGCGTTGACCACCTTGTCGGGGTTGGCGCCGGGCTTGTCGACCTTGTTCACCACCAGGATGGGCTTCAGGCCGAGGGCCAGCGCCTTCTTGGTCACGAAGCGCGTCTGCGGCATCGGGCCTTCCTGGGCGTCGATCAGCAGCACCACGCCGTCGACCATCGACAGCGCGCGTTCCACCTCGCCGCCGAAGTCCGCGTGGCCCGGGGTGTCGACGATGTTGATGTGCGTGCCCTGCCAGGTCACGGCGCAGTTCTTGGCCAGGATGGTGATGCCGCGTTCTTTTTCGATCGCGTTGTTGTCCATCACCGTGTCGACCACCTTCTCGTGCTCGGCGAAGGTGCCCGACTGGCGCAGCAGCTGGTCGACCATGGTGGTCTTGCCATGGTCCACGTGGGCAATGATGGCGATATTGCGAATTTGCTTGGTACTCATGGTGTCGCTTCGGTCTGTTGTGCGTTCAAAAGAATTTGCTGGATTTCGATGGGGTTCAGCAAGCGCCCCGGAATCAGTTCGCCGCCGGTGACATGGGCGGTTCCGAGAAAGGCGGCAGGCTCGGCGCCGAAAACGGCCACCTCGCCCGCATCGGCCCAGCTGCCACGGCGGCGCAGGCCCGAAAGAAAGCGTGCAGCATCTTCCGCGCCAAGCGTGACGCGGCTGTGGCCGTCCACCAGCGCCTCGGCGGGCAGGAGCCGCGCCAGCCGCTCGTCTTCGTCCATGGCCTCCAGCGCCTCGAGCGTGACGCACTGCGCCTCGACGAAATCGCCGGTGGCGACGCGGCGCAGCGAAGTCAGGTGCGCGCCGCAACCCAGTGCCTCGCCGATGTCCTCGCCGAGGGTGCGGATGTAGGTGCCCTTGCTGACGGTGGCACGGATGCGGATGAGGTTGTCGCCCACCGCGCCGGCCATGCCGATGTCGAGCTTGTGGATCACCACGTCGCGCGGCGCCCGCTCCACTTCGACGCCCTCGCGGGCGTATTCGTACAGCGCCTTGCCGTCCTTCTTGAGCGCGCTGTGCATCGGCGGCACCTGCCGGATCGGGCCGGTGAACTGCGCCTGGACGCGCGCCAGGTCTTCCGGCGTGACGTGCACGGGCCGCTCGGCGATGACTTCGCCCTCGGCGTCGCCGGTCGCGGTTTTCACGCCCAGGCGGGCCGTGGCCTCGTAGGTCTTGTCAGCGTCCAGGTGGAGCTGGCTGAATTTGGTGGCCGCGCCAAAGCACAGCGGCAGGACGCCCGTCGCGAGCGGATCGAGCGTGCCGGTGTGGCCCGCTTTTTCCGCGCGCAGCAACCACTTGGCCTTCTGCAAGGCCTGGTTGCTGGAGAGTCCCAGCGGCTTGTCGAGCAACAACACCCCATGCACAGGGCGCCGCTGCACCCGTGTGCGTGGCGCGTTCATGGCTAGTCGTCTTTCGAGCGCGAAGCGACGGCCTGCGCGATGAGCGCGTTCATGTCGGCCGCACGCTCGGTGGTGCGGTCGAACAGGAAGTGCAGCGTGGGCACGGTGTGGATATGCAGGCGCTTGAACAGGCCGTTGCGCAGGAAGCCCGCGGCCTGGTTCAACGCTTCGGTGGTCTCGGTCACGTCGCCCGTGAGCATGCTGAAGAAGACCTTCGCATGCGCATAGTCGGGCGTCACCTCGACCGCCTGGATCGTGACCATGCCCACGCGCGGGTCCTTCAACTCGCGCGCGATCAGTTCCGTCAGATCACGCTGGATCTGGTCGGCGACCTTGAACGCGCGGTTGGGGGCGGCGGCTTTTCTTTTCGGCATGGACTCTCTCGCGTCGAACGCTTACAGCGTCCGGGCGATTTCCTTGATCTCGAAGAATTCGAGCTGATCGCCCTCTTTGATGTCGTTGTAGTTCTTGAGCTTGATACCGCACTCAAAACCTTCGCGGACTTCACGCACATCGTCCTTGAGACGCTTGAGCGAGTCGATTTCGCCGGTGTAGACCACCACGTTGTCGCGCAGCAGGCGGAAATGCGCACTGCGGTTGACCGAGCCCGAGGTGATGTACGAACCTGCGACGGTACCGATCTTCGAGGCCACGAACACCGTGCGGATCTCGGCCGAGCCGATGATTTCCTCGCGGCGCTCCGGTGCCAGCATGCCCGACATCGCGACCTTGATCTCGTCCACGGCGTCGTAAATGATGCTGTAGTAGTTCAGCTGGATGCCATTGCCTTCGGCCAGCTTGCGCGCACCGGCATCGGCGCGCACGTTGAAGCCGATGACGACCGCCTTCGAGGCGATGGCCAGGTTGATGTCGCTTTCGCTGATGCCACCCACGCCGGCATACACGATCTGCACCTTGACCTCGTCGGTCGCCAGCTTGAGCAGCGACTGGGCCAATGCTTCCTGCGAGCCCTGCACGTCGGCCTTGATGATGATGCGCAGCGTCTGCACTTCGCCGGCCGACAGGTCGGTGAACATGTTCTGCAGGTTCGCGGCTTGCGCCTTCGCCAGCTTGGTGTTGCGGAACTTGCCGGCACGGTAGGTCGCGATTTCGCGCGCACGGCGCTCGTCGCTCATCACCATGAACTCGTCACCCGCCTGCGGCACTTCGGTCAGACCCTGGATTTCGACCGGGATCGACGGGCCGGCGGCCTTGGTCGACTTGCCGTCTTCGTCCAGCATGGCGCGCACGCGGCCATAGGTGGAGCCGGCCAGCACCACGTCGCCGGTCTTGAGCGTGCCGGACTGAACCAGCACGGTGGCGACCGGACCGCGGCCCTTGTCGAGCTGGGCTTCGATGACGAGGCCCTTGGCGGCGGCATCCACCGGCGCCTTGAGTTCCAGCACTTCGGCCTGCAGCAGCACCTGCTCGAGCAGGTCGTCGATGCCCTGGCCGGTCTTGGCCGACACGCCGACGAACGGAACGTCGCCGCCGTACTCTTCGGGCACGACCTCCTCTGCCACCAGTTCCTGCTTGACGCGGTCCAGGTTGGCATCGGGCTTGTCGATCTTGTTGATCGCGACCACGATCGGCACACCCGCCGCCTTCGCGTGCTTGATGGCTTCCTTGGTCTGGGGCATGACGCCGTCGTCGGCCGCCACCACCAGAATCACGATGTCGGTGGCCTGCGCACCGCGGGCACGCATGGCCGTGAAGGCCTCGTGACCCGGGGTGTCGAGGAACGACACCATGCCGCGTTCGGTCTGCACGTGGTACGCGCCGATGTGCTGCGTGATGCCGCCGGCTTCGCCCGCGGCGACCTTGGCGCGGCGGATGTAGTCCAGCAGCGAGGTCTTGCCGTGGTCGACGTGACCCATGACGGTCACGACCGGTGCGCGCGGCAGGGCTTCCGCCGTTTGCGCCGACACGTCCTCGTCGGTGAAGGCTTCGGGATCGTCCAGCGCGGCAACCACCGCGTTGTGGCCCATTTCCTCCACCAGGATCATTGCGGTGTCCTGGTCGAGCGACTGGTTGATGGTCGCCATCTGGCCGAGCTTCATCAGCTGCTTGATGACTTCCTGCGCCTTCACGGCCATCTTGTGGGCGAGTTCCGCCACGGTGATGGTTTCGGGCACGTGCACTTCGAGAATGCGCGCCTCGACCGGTGCGGCCGGTGCATGCTGCTCGTCGTGACCGCCGCGGTCGTTGCCACGGCGACCACGCGGGCCTCCGCGCCAGTTGCCGCGACCGACACCGCCGCTGGCATCGCCGCGGGTCTTGATTTCCTTCTTCTTGGCAGGATCGCCGGCCCAGCTCGAGGAGAGCTTGGCGGACTTGACTTCCTTGCCGGCACCGGCTGCTGCGCCGGGTGCAGCCGCAGCGCCGGGCGCGGCAGGCGCGCCGGGGCGGGCCGCAGGCGTGGCCGGCTTGTGCAGCGTGCCCTTGACCGCGGCCTTTTCGGGCTGCGGCTTCTCGGGCGCCTTGTGTGGCACCAGCACGCGGGCCGGTGCGTTCATCATGGCGCGAATGGCTTCGGCTTCGGCCAGGGCCTTGCGGCGGCGCTCGTCGAGGTCCTTGGCGCGAGCGGCTTCTTCGTCGGCACGGGCCTTCGATTCGGCGGCGGCCTTGGCCTTCGCGTCTTCCTTGGCTTGCGCGGCGGCGTTCTGCGCAGCGAGCTTGGTGTCGGCAGCCTGCTGCTCGGCGGCGGCTGCCGCGGCGGCCGCCGCCGTCACTGCGGGAGCAGGTGCGGGCGCAGCAGGCTTGGCGGGGGTGCTCTTGGCGGCGGCGGCGAGAGCGGCTGCCTCGGCGGCGGCCTTCTTCTCGGCGGCGGCGCGCGCAGCTTCCTGCTCGGCCTTCTCGGCGCGCTCGGCCTTCTCGGCCTGTTCGCGTTCGCGGGCTTCGGCTTCTTCGCGCAGGCGGCGCTTCTCTGCCAGTTCTTCTTCCTGGCGGCGGATCAGTTCGGCCTGGCGGCGCGCCTCTTCCTCGCGGCGGGCCAGTTCGGCCTCGTCGACGCGGGGAGCGGAGGGTGCCGCGGCGGGCGCTTCAGCCGCCTGTGGCGCAGCCTCGGGCGAAGCCGGATGGCCGTCGTCGCGCTGGATGAAGGTGCGCTTCTTGCGCACCTCGACCTGGATGGTGCGGGCGCGGCCGGTGGCGTCGGCCTGCTTGATCTCGCTGGTCGACTTCTTGGTCAGCGTGATCTTCTTGCGCTCGGGCTCGACAGTGCCGTGGCTGGCCTTGAGGTGGCCAAGCAGGCGCTGCTTGTCAGCCTCGGTGAGCGCATCGGTGACGGCCGCTTTGGGCACGCCTGCGCTCTTGAGCTGGTCAAGCAGGGTTTCGGGAGTCTTCTTGAGCTCGTTCGCGAACTCGGCGACAGTGGTACTGGACATATTGGTTTCGTGCCTCCATGACCGTCACTCTTGGCCGGCGAACCAATGTTCGCGGGCTTTCAAGATGAGGGCTTTGGCGTCATCGGCGCTTTGGCCGGTGATCTCGGTGAGTTCATCGACCGCGAGGTCGGCAAGATCGTCACGGGTGTTCACACCCGCTGCGATCAGCTTGGGAATCAGCTCGGGGTCGAGCCCTTCGAGGTCGTGCAGGTTCTGAGACACCTGCGACTGGGCCTCGACGCCCTCTTCCTTGGCGATTTCCATGGTCAGCAGCGCATCCTTGGCACGCGCGCGCAGCTCGTTGATGGTGTCTTCGTCGAATGCCTCGATCTCCAGCATTTCGGAAATCGGCACGTACGCGACTTCCTCGAGGCTGTTGAAGCCTTCGGAGATGAGGATGTCGGCGATTTCCTCGTCGACGTCGAGCTTCTCCATGAAGAGCTTGCGGCTGGCATCGGTCTCGGTCGCCTGCTTCTGGGCCGACTCGTTGGCGTCCATGATGTTGATCTTCCAGCCGGTGAGGTCGGAAGCCAGGCGCACGTTCTGGCCGCCGCGGCCGATGGCGATGGCGAGGTTTTCCTCGTCGACCACCACGTCCATGGCGTGCTTTTCTTCGTCCACCACGATCGACGACACGTTGGCGGGAGCCAGCGCACCGATCACGAACTGGGCCGGGTCTTCGCTCCACAGCACGATGTCGACACGCTCGCCGGCGAGCTCGTTGGTCACGGCGTTCACGCGGGTGCCGCGCACGCCGACGCAGGTGCCGATCGGGTCGACACGCTTGTCGTGCGAGAGCACGGCGATCTTGGCGCGCGAACCGGGGTCGCGGGCGCAGCTCTTGATTTCGAGCAGGCCCTGTTCGATCTCGGGCACTTCCTGGCGGAACAGCTCGACCATGAACTCGGGAGCGGAGCGCGACAGAATGATCGGCGCGCCGCGCAGCGTCAGGTCGACTTCCATGATCATGGCGCGCACGCGGTCGCCATTGCGCAGGTTTTCCTTGGCGATCATCTCGCTGCGGCGCAGGCGGCCTTCGACACGGCCGGCCTCGACGATGATGTCGCCCTTGTCCAGGCGCTTGACGGTGCCCACGAAGATCTTGTCGCCGCGCGACATGAAGTCGTTGAGCAGCATCTCGCGCTCGGCATCGCGGATCTTCTGCAGGATGACCTGCTTGGCGGCCATGGCACCGATACGGCCGATCGGCACCGACTCGACCGCTTCCTCGATGTACTCGCCGACCTCGATGTCCGACATTTCTTCCTTGGCTTCGAAAAGCAGGATTTCCTGGTCGGGCAGTTGCAGGCCGGCTTCGTCCGGGACGACGTGCCAGCGGCGGAAGGTTTCATAGTCGCCGCTGTCGCGGTCGACCGAGACGCGGATGTCCACGTCGCCCTGATGGAGCTTCTTGGTGGCTTGCGCCAGCGCGGACTCGACCGCGCCGAAGACGACGTCACGCTCGACGTTCTTCTCGCGCGAGATCGCATCCACCAACATCAACATTTCGCGATTCATGCCACCACTCCTCTGTCATTCCGGAACTTGCGTTCCGTCGTCAATATCCGAAAAACCCGGTTGGGTTTTGGCCTTGCGGCCCTTGAAATCCACAATGGGCGCGAGCCGCGCCTCGCGCAGCTCGTCCAGCACGAAGCCCAGCGCATGCAACGGTGCAGGCGCGCGCTTCTTGCTCACTTTTTGACCCGGCTTGGGTTCCGGCGCCTCGCTCCAGACGATTTGCCAGCCCGGGGCTGCGTCAGCCCCCTCTGCCACTGCAGCACGCTCCAGCGTGCCGCGAAACTTCTTGCGGTTGGCCGACACCTGGCCCGCCGCGGCGGCGCCCATGGGCGCCTTGAGCGTGATGTCGATCACCTCGCCCACGAAACGTTCGAAATCCTGCTCATTGCGCAGCGGACGGTCGATACCCGGCGAGGACACCTCGAGCCGCTTGTAATCGACACCATCGACCTCCAGCGCGAACTGCAGCTGGCGGGTCACCTTCTCGCAGTCTTCCACCGTCACGAAGGGCTCGGGCACGCCGGCAGCCACAGCTTCGGAGGTGGGGGCCGTCCAGGGCAAATCAATCGTCACGCGCAGCAATCCCCCGGCGGAGCGCTCGATCTCTACCAGGTCGTAGCCCAGACCGGCTACGGTTTGTTCGACTATTTGCTGCAATGCCACGTGTTCGAAAAAGCCTTTTTAAGAATCGGTTTCCGTGTCACCCGCCCGCCGTGGGTGCCACCTGCATGAATAAAGCCAAAAGCTCGAGAATGCATAGACCAAAAAAAACGGGCGGTTGGTACCCGCCCGTTTGGTCGTGAGCCTCGAATTATATGCTATTCACGTGATAAATGAAGGGCCTCGACCACTCAAACTGCCACCAGACGCCGAGATTTGGACCAGACCACCGCAAATAAGACCGATCCGAGCGCCAGGGCAGCCGCCGCGACCAGCAACGGCAGCTCGAAAGAACCGGTGCGCTGCGCGAGCGGCGCCGCGAAGAGCGGCCCGACGATCTGCCCCACCCCATAAGACGCCGTGGCATAGCCGATCAGCCCTGCCGCCGCGTTTCCGCGCAGCCGCCGTGCTTCCCGCACCGCGAAAAGGGTGATGGCGGTAAATGGCATGCCCAGCAGCAAGCTGCCGAAGGCGAACCCGACGATCGTCGGCCAGACGACCGACAGCACCACGCCGAGCGCCTGCAACGCGTAAGCCACCGCCAGCAGCAGCCGGTTGTCCCAATGCGTCGGCGCGCGGGCACCGATCAGTGCCCCTGGGATGACGGCCAGCCCGAACAGCGGCCAGAAATAGTCCGGCCACGACGAACCGGGCAGTGCCTGGCGCGCGATCACCGGCAGGAAAGTGGCCGTGATGATGTAGCCGAAGCCCGCCAGCCCGTAGAGCGACACCAGCCAGATCGCATCGCTGCGATCCATACCCGTCGCCGTCGCGCGCGAATCAGCAACCAACGCGGCGCCTTTGGACAACGCCAGCCGCCCGTCGTCGAAAACCCGCCAGATCACCGCGATCAGCACGAAAGCCAGCAGGCCCAGCCCGATCCACCCGGCCTCGGAGCCCCACCGTCCGAGCGCGCCGCCCAGCAAGCCGGTCATCGCGATCCCGATGCCCGGGCCGGTGTAGATCACGCCGCCCAAGGTGGGCGCATTGGTCTCGGCCAGCCTTCGCAACCCCCAGCCCGACGCGAAGACGAAAACCCACGCGCTCATCACCCCCGCGGTCCAGCGCAGCACGCCCCAACTGGTGAAACTGTGCAACAGACCCATGCCGATCAGCAGCAGCGCCGTGGCGACCAGCCCGCCGCGCACCATGGTCGACGCCTTGACGCCGATGGCCGCGCAAGTGACCGCGCCCAGGAAATAGCCCAGGTAATTGAGCGACGCCAACACCCCGCCGGCCGCCAGCTCCAGCTTTCCCTCGTGAAGCATGATGGGCAGCATGGGCGTGAAGGCAAAGCGTCCCAGGCCCATTGCCACCGCGAGGGTGACCATGCAGGCCAGCGCCGCGCGCCAGGCCTCGCGCCGGTCGCGTCCGGTTTCCGACATTTCTTGCTTGCTCCGTTTATTCCAGCAGCGCGGCGGCCACCAGTTTTTTTGTATAGGGATGCTCGGGCTCGTCGAGCACGCGCTCGACAGGCCAGTTTTCCAGAATGGCCCCGTCCTTCATCACGATGACCTGATGGGCCATGGCCCGGATCACCTCCACGTCGTGCGTGATCAGCAGGTAGCTCAGCCCCCGCTCGCGCTGCAGCCGCTGCAGCAGGCCCAGCACCTGCTTCTGGATCGTCACGTCGAGCGCGCTGGTCGGCTCGTCGAGCACCAGCAGCTGCGGATCGACGATCAGCGCCCGCGCAATGGCCAGCCGCTGCCGCTGCCCGCCCGAGAACTCATGCGGATAGCGGTCGAGCAGCGACGGAAACTGCGATTCGGTCAGCCCCACGTCGGCCAGCGCGGCGAGCGCACGGGTCCGGCGCGCCTCGGCGTCGAGTTCGGGCGCATGCACGCGCAGCCCCTCGCCCACGATCTGCTCCACCGTCATGCGGGGCGACAGCGACGAGAACGGGTCCTGGAACACGACCTGCATCACCCGGCGCAAGCGCAGGTCGGACGCGCGGTCGACCGCCCAGTCCTTGCCGGCAATCTTCAGCGCTCCCTGGTGCTTCAGCAGGCCCAGCGCCGCCAGCGCGAGCGTCGACTTGCCCGAGCCCGACTCGCCGACCACGCCCAGCGTCTCGCCCGGCACGATGCGGAAATCCGCACCCTGCACCGCCACGAACTCGCCCTTGCTGAACCAGCCGCCGATGCCGGGCTTGGGCACCGGATAGATCACGCGCAGCGCCTTGGCCTCAAGCACCGGCACGGCGCCAGGGCTGGCCGCAACCGCGGCGACGTCGCGCGTCGGATGGCTGTCGATCAGCTTGCGGGTATAGGGGTGCTGCGGCGCATCGAACACCGGGGCCACGGCGCCGTGCTCGACGATGTGCCCGTTCTCCATGACGACCACGCGGTCGGCGAAGCGGCGCACCAGGTTCAGGTCGTGCGTGATCAGCAGCACGGCCATGCCGTATTTGCGCTGCAGATCGGCGAGCAACTCCAGGATCTGCGCGCGCACCGTCACGTCGAGTGCCGTGGTCGGTTCGTCGGCCAGCAGCAGGCGGGGCTTGCAGGCGAGCGCCATCGCGATCATCGCGCGCTGACGCTGGCCGCCCGAAAGCTGGTGCGGAAACGCCCTCGCCCGCCGCGCCGGCTCGGGAATGCCGGTGTCGGCCAGCAACTGCACTGCCGCCGCCTGCGCGGCGCGGGCCGACAACGCTTCGTGCAGCTCGAGCACCTCGGCGATCTGGTCGCCCACGCTGTAGAGCGCGTTGAGCGCTGTCATCGGCTCCTGGAAGATCATCGCGATCTCCTTGCCGCGGATGCCGCGCAGCTCGCGCTCCGGAATCGACAGCAGGTCGCGCGGCGCTTGCTCGCGCTGCGGGCCGAAGAGCCGCGCCTCGCCGGCCACGTCGGCGTTTTGCACCAGCCGCAGCAGCGACAGCGCGGTGACGGTCTTGCCCGATCCCGACTCGCCGACGAGCGCCAGCTTTTCACCCGTGGCGATCTGGAAGTCGATGCCGTGCACCACTTCCTTGCCGCCGAACGCGACGCGCAGGCCCTTCACGTCGATCAGGGGCTGGCCGGTTTTGGTGTTGTTGTTCTCGCTCATCACTTGTCAGCCTTGCGCGGGTCGAGCGCGTCGCGCAGCGCGTCGCCCATGAAAGTCAGCAGCATCAGCGTGACGACCAGCACGCCGAAGGTGGAAATGGAAATCCACCAGGCGTCGATGTTGGCCTTGCCCTGGCTCAGCAACTCGCCGAGCGACGGCGTGCCCGGCGGCACCCCGAGGCCGAGGAAATCGAGCGATGTCAGCGCCAGGATGGCCGCGCTCATGCGGAACGGCAGGAAGGTAACGACCGGCACCATGCTGTTGGGCAGGATGTGGCGCCACATGATCTGCAGGTTGCTCACGCCCAGGGCGCGCGCGGCACGCACGTAGTCCATCTGGCGGTTGCGCAGGAATTCGGCGCGTACATAGTCGGCCAGCCCCATCCAGCCGAACAGGCTCAGCAGGATGAGCAGCAGCGCCACGCTGGGCGCGAAGATCGCGCTGAAGATGATCAGCAGGTAGAGCTCCGGCATCGAGCTCCAGATTTCGATGAAGCGCTGGAACGCGAGGTCGGTCTTGCCCGCGAAATAGCCCTGCACCGCCCCCGCCGCCACCCCCAGCACCGTGCCGATGGCCGTGAGCGCCAGGCCGAACAACACGCTCACGCGAAAACCGTAGATCAACTGCGCGAGCAGGTCGCGGCCGCGGTCGTCGGTGCCGAAGATGTTGTCGGCCGTCGGGGCTGCCGGACTGGGCGCCTTGGCAAAGTAGTTGAGCGTCTTCGGGCCGTACGGGTTGGGCGCGTAGATGGCCCAGTTGTCGCCCTTGGTGATCCGGTCGCGGATGTAGGGATCGAGGTAGTCGGCGGGCGTCTCGAAGTCGCCGCCGAAAGTCTTCTCGGAGTAGTCGCGCAACACCGGGAAATAAGTGCGGCCTTCGTACCGCAGCACCAGCGGCTTGTCGGTCGACAGCACCTCGGCGAACAGGCTGAGCACCACCATGATGGTGAAGAGCACCAGGCTCCAGAAACCGAGCCGGTTGCGCTTGAAGCGAAGCCAGGCGCGGCGGCCGGGCGAGATATGGGTTGAAGAACTACTCACTGCCGAGCCCATTCCAGAAGCACCGAGGAACCGGCTCCGCCGGGCCTCAGGTGTTGCCCCCGGTAGGGGGAAGGCGAAGCGACACGAAGTGCGCGCAGCCTGGGGGCGAGCCAGTGCTCATTCGAATTTGACACGCGGGTCCACCCATACGTAGCAGAGATCGGAAATCAGCTTCGTCACCAAGCCGATCAGCGTGAAGAGGTACAGCGTGCCCAGCACCACCGGATAGTCGCGCCGGATCACGCTCTCGTAGCCCAGCAGGCCCAGTCCGTCGAGCGAGAACAGGGTCTCGATGAGCAGCGAGCCCGCGAAGAAGGCGCCGATGAACGCCGACGGCAGGCCCGTGATGATCGGGATCAGCGCATTGCGGAACACATGCTTCCAGAGCACCTGCCGCTCGCCCAGGCCCTTGGCCCGCGCGGTCAGCACATATTGCTTGCGGATTTCCTCGAGGAAAGCGTTCTTGGTGAGCATCGCGGTCACCGCGAAACTGCCGAGCACCATGGCCGTCACCGGAAGTGTGATGTGCCACAGGTAGTCGACGATGCGCGCTCCCCAGCCGAGCTCGTCCCAGTTGGCCGAGGTCAGCCCGCGCAGCGGGAACCACTGCAACTGCCCGCCGAAGATCACCAGCAGCGCCACCCCGAGCACGAAACCCGGAATGGCATAGCCGATCAGCACGATCAGCGTGCTGATCAGGTCGAAGCGCGTGCCCGCCCTCACCGCCTTGGCAACGCCCAGCGGCACCGCCACGCCATAGCTGATGAAGAAGGTCCACAGGCCCAGGCTGATCGACACCGGCAGCTTCTCGAGGATCAGCGTCCAGACATCCTTGTTCTGGAAGAAGCTCTTGCCCAGGTCGAAGCGCGCGAACTGCCCGAGCATCTGCCACAGGCGCTCGTGCGGCGGCTTGTCGAAGCCATAGAGCGCCTTGATCTGCTCCAGGCGCTTGGGGTCCACCCCCTGGTTGCCCCGGTAGCTGCCGCCACCCGATTCGAAACCGCCGCCTCCGCCGCCGCGCCCCGCCGTCTTGGCTTCGGCCAGGTACTGCTCGACCGGCCCGCCGGGCACGAACTGGATGACCAGGAAAGTGACGAGCAGGACACCGAGCAGGGTCGGAATGAACAACAGCAATCGCTTGAGGACATAGGAGAGCACTGGCTGTTTCCTTCTCTTCTACTTGTTCGATTGCTTCTGCGGCTGCCTGGCCCACCAGGTGCCCATGACCCAGTCTTCACCGCCGGCATAGGGCGGCATCGGAGACTTGAACGCCAGGCGCCAGTCGTCGTAGACGATGCGGTGCGAGGTCAGCGTCCACTGGGGGATCAGGTAGTGGCTGTGCATGATGACGCGGTCCAGCGCGCGGCAGGCAGGCATCAGCTCGGCCTTGGTGTCGGCATCGACGATGTCCTTGAGCAGGGCATCGACCGCCGGGGTCGAAACGCCCATGTAGTTGCCCGAGCTTTCCGTCCTGGCTGCCTTGCTGCCGAAGATTTCGAGCAATGACTGGCCCGGGTTGTTGGTGCCAGGGAAGTTGATGGTGGTGATGTCGAACTCGAAGCGGTCGAGCCGCTCCTGGTAGAGCGCGAAATCGACCGTCGCGAAGTTCAGCGTGATGCCGAGCTTCTCGAGGTTGCGGACCCACGGCGACACCGTGCGCACGCCGCCTTCCTTGCTGTCGAGGTACTCGAGCGTCATGGCGTCGCCCTTGGCGTTGCGCAGCGCGCCGTCGCGGTATTCCCAGCCGGCTTCCTTCAGCAGATCCCGTGCGCGGCGCAGGTTGTTGCGCAGCGAGTGGCCCTCGCCCTCCGTGGTGGGCGGCGTGTACATCGGCCCGAAGCTCGCGTCCGGGATCTTGCCGCGCCAGGGTTCGAGCAGGGCTTTTTCTTTCGGGGACGGCAGGCCCTGGGCCTCGCAGTCGGTGTTGCCGAACAGGTCTTTCACGCGCGGATAGCCGCCGTAGAACATCTGCCGGTTCATCCATTCGTAGTCGAGCGCCAGGCCCAGCGCCTCGCGCACGCGCGGGTCCTTGAGCTTCTCGCGGCGGCTGTTGAGCACGAAGCTCTGGAAGCCCGCGGGCTTCCTGTGCTGGAACTCGCGCTTGACCAGTTCCCCGGTGTTGAAGCGCTTGCCGTTGACCCGCCGCGCCCAGTCGCCGGCCGAGTAGAAGCTCATCATGTCGAACTCGCCCGCCTTCAGCGCCTCGAGCCGGGCCGTGTTGTCCTTGTAGATCTTCACGGTGATGCGGTCGAAATTGTGCGAGCCGCGATTCACGGGCAGGTCGCGTCCCCAGTAGCCGGGGTCGCGCACGTAGGTGATGTCCTTGCCGAAGCGCACCGGACCGATCTTGTAGGCGCCGCTGCCGATGGGGATGTCCATCACCACCTTGTCGAAGGGCTTGGCCTTGCCGTTCTCCACGCCCCACGCGCGGCTGAACACCGGCAGGCTGCCGACGATCAGCGGCAGCTCGCGGTTCGGCGTCTTGAAGCGGTAACGGATGGTGCGCGCGTCGATCACGTCGGCGCCATCGACTTCCTGCAGCAGGGTCTTGTAGCCGGGCGAGGTGTAGGGGCCGATCAGCGTGTCGTAGCTGTGCTTCACATCGGCCGCCTCGACCGGCATGCCGTTGTGGAACCGGGCCTCGGGCCGCAGGCGGAAGGTCACGCTGCGGCGGTCGGGCGCCACGGTGACGTCTTCGGCCAGCAGGCCGTAGCCGGACGCGGTTTCGTCCATCGAGCCGGCCAGCAGCGTGTCGAACAGAAGGCTGTCGAGGTAGGCCGGCGCCGAGCCCTTGATGGTGAACGGGTTGTACTTGTCGAAGGTGGAAACGCGCAGGTTGCTCACCAGCCGCAGTTCGCCGCCCTTGGGCGCCGCCGGATCGACATAGTCGAAGGCCTTGAAATCGGGCGCGTACTTCAGGTCGTCCCAGAGTGCATATCCATGCGCAGCCCAAGCGGGAACCGCACACACCATCAACGACCAGGCCCAGAGAAACCGCATGCGAGAATTCTGCCCAAGATTTTCACGAGGCAACTTCATGGGCTTTCTTTCCGGCAAGAAACTGCTGATCACTGGTGTATTGAGCAATCGCTCCATTGCTTATGGCATTGCCAAGGCCTGTCATGAACAGGGCGCGGAGCTCGCCTTCAGCTACGTCGGCGAGCGATTCAAGGACCGTATCACCGAATATGCCGCAGACTTCGGCTCGAAACTCATTTTCGACTGCGATGTGGGCGACGACGCGCAAATCGACAAGCTCTTCGCCGATCTGGCGCAGACCTGGCCAAAGTTCGATGGCTTCGTGCACAGCATCGGCTTCGCGCCGCGCGAGTCCATCGCTGGCGACTTCCTCGACGGGCTCTCGCGCGAAGGCTTCAAGATCGCGCACGACATCAGTGCCTACAGCTTCCCGGCCATGGCCAAGTCGGCCCTGCCCTACCTCAACGACAAGTCGGCCCTGCTCACGCTGACCTACCTGGGCGCCGAACGCGCGCTGCCCAACTACAACACCATGGGCCTGGCCAAGGCCTCGCTCGAAGCGTCGGTGCGCTACACGGCCGCCTCGCTCGGCCCGAAGGGCATGCGGGTCAACGGCATCAGCGCCGGCCCGATCAAGACGCTGGCCGCCAGCGGCATCAAGGGCTTCGGCAAGATGCTCGCGGCCGTGGCCGACGCCTCCCCGATCCGCCGCAACGTGACGATCGAGGAAGTCGGCAACGTGGCCGCCTTCCTGCTGAGCGACCTGGCCAGCGGCGTGACCGCCGAGATCACCTATGTGGACGGCGGCTTCAGCAACGTGGTCGGCGGGATGGCTGAGTAAATCCGGCCATCAAGACCCGGCACGGCCGCCAGCTGGCCGTGCTTAGCTATTCATTTCATAGCATCGTGCTGAATCGACGCTCCCTCCTGCTTGCCGCTTTCGGCCTCGCTGCCGCGCCCGCCGCGTTCGCGCGCGCGACGGCGCCTTCGCTGATGCTGGCCGACGTCTACCGCCCCGGCATGTCGCTGAATGACTACTGGGTGAGCGAGAAGTACGACGGCGTGCGCGGCTACTGGGACGGCAAGCAGCTCTGGACTCGCGGCGGCGAGCGGATCGCGGCGCCCGCGTGGTTCACCGCCGCACTGCCCGCGCAGCCGCTCGACGGCGAACTGTGGGCAGGACGAGGCCGCTTCTCGCACGCCGTGGCAACGGCGCGCAGCCAGACGCCCAACGACGTCGCATGGCACGAGATGCGCTTCATGGTGTTCGACCTGCCCAACCAGTCCGGCGACTTCACGGCGAGGCTGGGCGCACTGCGCAAGCTGCTGCCCATCACCGACGCACCGTGGGTCGTGGCCGTTCCGCAGGAGCGCGCGACCACGCACGCAGAGCTGCAGTCGCTGCTCGACAAGACGGTGAAGATGGGTGGCGAGGGGCTGATGCTCCACCGCGGCAGTTCGCAGTACCGTGGCGAGCGCAACAACGATCTGCTGAAGGTCAAGCCCTACGAAGACGCCGAAGCCCGCGTGGTCGAGCACGTGCCCGGCAAAGGCAGGCACGCCGGGAGGCTGGGCGCGCTGCTGGTCGAGACGGCCGACGGCAAGCGCTTCAAGCTCGGCACCGGGTTGACCGACGCCGAGCGTGAGAATCCGCCCGCCATCGGCAGCTGGGTGACCTACCGCTACAACGGCACCACCACGACGGGCCTGCCCCGCTTTGCCCGCTTCATGCGGGTGCGCGAAGGCTAGGCCGGCCCTGGCTTATTTCACCTGCTTGACGCAGTCGGCGTAATAGCGCTTCTTGCCAGTCTCGTCGACGCGCGCCACCAGGCCGTGGATGTCGGTCTCGAAGCCCGGGCACTGCAGGTTGAACTCGCGCGAGAACTTCAGGTAGTCGACGATCTTCTTGTTGAACACTTCGCCCGGGATCAGCAGCGGAATGCCCGGCGGGTACGGCGTGATCAGGCTGGTGGTGATGCGCCCTTCGAGCTCGTCGATCTCCACGCGCTCGGTCTTGCGGTGGGCAATGTGGGCGAAGGCGTCGCTCGGCTTCATGGCCGGCGTCAGGTCGCTCAGGTACATCTCGGTCGTGAGGCGTGCCACGTCGTAGCGCGCGTACAGCTGGTGGATGTGCTGGCACAGGTCGCGCAAGCCGAGGCGCTCGTAGCCGGGATGCTGCTGGCAGAACTCCGGCAGGATGCGCCACATCGGCTGGTTGCGCGCGTAGTCGTCCTTGAACTGCTGCAGCGCCGTGAGCAGCGTGTTCCAGCGGCCCTTGGTGATGCCGATGGTGAACATGATGAAGAAGCTGTACAGCCCGGTCTTCTCCACGATCACGCCGTGCTCCGCCAGGAACTTGGTGACCACGCTGGCGGGTATGCCGGTCTCTGCGAAGTTGCCTTCCAGGTCGAGGCCGGGAGTCACGATGGTCGACTTGATCGGGTCGAGCATGTTGAAGCCGTCGGCCAGCTCGCCGAAACCGTGCCAGTTGCGCGGCGACTTCTTGCCCTTGGCCTTGGACGGGCCGTTCTTCTCGCCGTGCATGATCCAGTCCTCGGCGCGGCCGATGCCCTCGTCGACGAGCTTCTCGGGGCCCCAGACCTTGAACCACCACTCGTCCTTGCCGAATTCTTCCTCGACCTTGCGCATGGCGCGGCGGAAGTCCAGCGCCTCCAGGATGCTCTCTTCCACCAGCGCGGTGCCGCCGGGCGGCTCCATCATGGCGGCGGCCACGTCGCAGCTCGCGATGATCGCGTACTGCGGGCTGGTCGACGAGTGCATCAGGTAGGCCTCGTTGAAGAGGTCGCGGTCGAGCTGGCGGTTCTGCGAGTCCTGCACCAGTACGTGGCTGGCCTGGCTGATGCCCGCGAGCAGCTTGTGGGTGGACTGGGTGGCAAACACCAGCGATTCCTTCGGGCGCACGCGGCGCTTGCCCATCGCGTGGTAGGCGCCGTAGAACGGGTGGAAGGCGGCATGCGGCAGCCAGGCTTCGTCGAAGTGCAGCGTGTCGACGTAGCCGTCGAGCATGTTCTTGATGGTCTCGGTGTTGTAGATCACGCCGTCGTAGGTCGACTGCGTGAGCGTCATCACGCGCGGCTTGACCTTGTCGGGGTCCACGTCGGCCAGCAGCGGGTTGGCCTTGATCTTGGCCTTGATGGCGCTCTGCTCGAACTCGCTCTTGGGAATGGGACCGATGATGCCGAAGTGGTTGCGCGTGGGCTTCATGAACACCGGAATCGCGCCGGTCATGATGATCGCGTGCAGGATCGACTTGTGGCAGTTGCGGTCGACCACCACCACATCGTCCGGCGCCACCGTGTGGTGCCACACCATCTTGTTGCTGGTGCTGGTGCCGTTGGTGACGAAGAAGCAGTGGTCGGCGTTGAAGATGCGCGCCGCATTGCGCTCGCTGGCCGCCACCGGGCCGGTGTGGTCGAGCAGCTGGCCCAGTTCCTCCACGGCGTTGCAGACGTCAGCGCGCAGCATGTTCTCGCCGAAGAACTGGTGGAACATCTGGCCCACCGGGCTCTTCAGGAACGCCACGCCGCCCGAATGGCCCGGGCAGTGCCATGAGTAGGAGCCGTCTTCCGCATAGTCGATCAGCGCCTTGAAGAACGGCGGCTGCACGCCTTCGAGGTAGCTCTTGGCCTCGCGGATGATGTGGCGCGCCACGAATTCGGGGGTGTCCTCGAACATGTGGATGAAGCCGTGCAGCTCGCGCAGGATGTCGTTCGGGATGTGGCGCGAGGTCTTGGTCTCGCCGTAGATGTAGATCGGCACATCCGCGTTCTTGCGGCGCACTTCGCCGATGAAGTTGCGCAGGCTCAGCACGGCCGGATCGAGGTCGGGGCCGACGGTGAATTCCTCGTCGTCGATCGACAGGATGAAGGCGCTGGCGCGGCTTTGCTGCTGGGCGAACTGGCTCAGGTCGCCGTAGCTCGTGACGCCCAGCACCTCGAAGCCCTCCGTCTCGATGGCTTGCGCGAGCGCGCGGATGCCGAGGCCCGAAGTGTTTTCGGAGCGGAAGTCCTCGTCGATGATGACGATGGGAAAGCGGAATTTCATGAGCGGGGCTCCGGGTCAGGCAATGAGACGAGGCGCGAAGTGTACGGAATTCAGATGAAGAATCCGGTCAGCTTGCCGCAAGCCATTCGCCGGAGGCAGGCATGTACCGCGCCGGCCCGGCGCCAGTACCCCTACGCGGGGCAAGCGCTTGGGGGCAATGCCGCAGAATGGCGCGCATCGAACAAGCAAGAAGAGGAGTCGACAACATGGCGAATTCCACCGTCTGGTGGCTGATCGCGGGGGCAGCCATCGTGGCCGAGCTGCTTTCGGGCACGGTCTACCTGCTGTTGCTGGCCGCTGGCTTCGCCGGCGCGGCAATCTCGGCACACCTGGGCTTCGACATCGTCACGCAATTGATCGTGGCCTCGGTGATCGGCGTGGGGGCCGTGCTGGCCTGGTATTCCATTCAACGC
>NZ_JBXASW010000041.1:41892-55315 GCF_058809745.1 Variovorax sp. MPBD4-3 | reverse complement strand
CCGCCGCCTCCACCGAAGAAGATCATCCGGCAGGAAACGCCGAAGGCACCGCCGCCACCGCGCCCGGCCTACGTGCCGCCGCCGGCGGTAACGCCACCGCCGAGCACCGCGCCCGCCATCACCGCGGTGCAGAGCACCGAGCCGGTGGCGCCACCGCCCGCCGCGCCGCCGGCACCGCCCGCGCCTCCCGCTCCGCCGCAAGCCGCGTCCACCGACATCGCGGTGGCATGCCCCAGGCAGGTGAAGCCCGAGATGCCGCGCAAGGCGCTGGACGAAGGCATCGGCGGTGTCGTCAAGGCCGAGGTGCGCATCAAGGGCGGGCACGTGACGGAGGTGCGCTTTCTCTCCGGGCCCAAGGTCTACCAGTCGGCAGTGCGCTCGGCGATGATGCGCTACGAATGCCAGACCACGGGCGATGCCGAGGTCGTGGCGACGCAGGAGTTCGTCTTCAGGATCGAATGAGCAAGAGGGCCCGGCGCTAATGCCGGGCTAATCCTTCTCGCCCGCCGACACCTTTGCGCCACCAGCGGTTTCGTAAATTCAACGCAGCTTTACGGTCCGTTCATCAAAACGGCTCGGCTGCGGGAAGAACATGCAGGGTCCGGCACGCAAAGGAAGACGACGCCATGGCCTCCAATCCATCGCAACCCACAGGCCGCACGGCCGCATCACCATCCCCCGAACCCACGTCCGACGAAAACGCGATCCCCGCGCTGGTGGCGCAGGTGTACGAGTCCGCCCCCACCGACGAACGCCGCCGCCTCGTGGAAATACTGCTGCGCCCGCTGGGCGTGCTCTCGCTCGTGGCGATTGCCAACGGCATCTTCGCGAAGATCCGCTTCCGCAGCGCGGGACAGGACCTGAACGTGCGCATCGACGACCTGCAGAACGTGCACGCCGCCGACATGGTGGCGCTGGTCCATCACGCCCAGCAGGTCAGCGTCGAGACCGTGGACAGCCTTGCGCAGTTGCTGGGCAGTTCGGGGGCGCTGGCGGGTTCTGCGGCGGCGGCGCTGCTTATCGGGCTGCTGGTGCAGCGGGCGCGTTCGCGGCATGGTTCGCAGCGGGCGCAGCAGATTGACGACGGGTCGCTGGATCCGCTGTGAGCATGTGAGGCGGCACACGGCGTTTGCGTCTGGCAGCGGGGATGCGTGGATATACTCCGCCCCGTCATGCCCCAAAAAGGCGTGATCGGGATTGGCGTCCCGAGTAACCCGCTGCGACGCAAGCCGCAGACTTCTCCGCAGAGATCTGCGGCTTTCGCGTTCGTGCCTCCAGTTTTTGGCGGCTCGAGCAGGGAGCCGCGAGGCTCGCCGGTTCGCGCAAGCGGGTTCCCGGTACGCCAACCTGTTCGAGCTGCCGCCTCCAATTGGCGTTGGGTGCGGTGGTTGTAGCAAACCGAACCCAGGGAGCCAAACATGGCTGCATCCGCTCGCGTCCCCTCGTTTTCTGAAACTTCTGCTGAGTCACTCACGCTGCAAGCGTGCGATGAGGTCGACGCATTGCACGAACTACAGAGTGCTTACACAGGCCTCGAAAAGCTGATTGCCTCGCAGCACTCGAATGACACGGAAGAAATCTGCACGACGCGTACTGAACTCAGTGCGCTTGTGCGGGTGGTCAACGAAGAATTGCAACGGCGGATCAGAGCAGCGGACCTTACGCTGCAGACGCTTCGGATTGCTCTGGTTGCACCTGGCGGGCGATAGGACTGCTAGACGCTAGATAGACCCAGGGAGGGATCGGGAAGAGATCGGGAGGAAGGAGAGCGGCCCAAAACGCAAAAAGCATCCGTGACCTGCGGAGAGTGTGACCACCAGGCGGATGCGCGCAAAAAGCCTCACATGCAGAATCGGTGCAACGTCGCACGATCCGCCGGCCTCCCATTGAACAACCCCACCATCGACACCCCCAACGACCTGCGTGTTCTGCGCGAGCATCTTTCTTCCGTCTATGCAGCGCGAATGGCCGGCGTTTGCGGCCACCTTTGCTTTACCTTCATCGGCGGAGCGATGGGGTACTTCTATTTGAAGTTGCCGCTGGTGCTGCCTTTCGTGGCGATGCTCGCCTGCGCGAATTTGTACGTGCTGTTGTCGCCGCGCTGGGATGCCGGCGTACCGCTGGCTGATGGTCCACGTTGGGCGCGCAGGCACACGTTCCAGATGACACTGATCGGGGTGGCCACCGCACCCGTGCCCTGGTTTTTCGTTTCGACGCAGAACCCGCAAGTCACGGCCCTGATGGCCATACTGATCATGGTCGGCTGCGGCCTTGCCATGCAATCCTTGTGGCCCATGACCGCCTCGCTGTTCGGCTATGGCATTCCGATGATGGGAGGGCTGATCGGTGCGTTGCTCTGGCACAGCGACGGAATCAACCTGTTCTTGGCAGCAGTAGGCAGTGCGTATCTGCTGTTTGCCCTGCGCCGCGGCGTCCTGCAGAACAAGCAATTGACCGACGCGCTGATTCTGCGCTTCGAGAACGAGTCGCTCGCGACCCGCCTTGGCGAGCAGATTGCGGCGACCGAACGCGCCAGCGCGGAGAAGACGCGCTTCCTTGCCGCGGCCAGCCATGATCTGCGCCAACCCCTGCACGCCATCGCGCTGTTCGGGGCGGCGCTCCAGAAGGCGCTCCATGACCACCCCGAAAGTCAGAACGCGGAGCGGCTCATGCGCTCGGTCAACGCGCTCGGCCACTCGCTGGACACCATGCTCGACGTCTCGCGTCTCGACGCAGGCGTGATCACGCCGG
The DNA here is from genome assembly GCF_058809745.1 of Variovorax sp. MPBD4-3. Lineage (NCBI taxonomy): Bacteria > Pseudomonadati > Pseudomonadota > Betaproteobacteria > Burkholderiales > Comamonadaceae > Variovorax > Variovorax sp. MPBD4-3. The sequence continues at coordinate 52,564 of NZ_JBXASW010000041.1, read as the reverse complement.
ACATCCAGCCCATTGCGCTCGACGCACTCCTGGTGTCGCTCAATCACGTGTTCCTGGCCCGCGCCGAGCAGGCAGGTCTGCAGTTGCGCGTACGTGCTGGCGGTGTGTGGGTACACAGCGACCAGTTGCTGCTGCAAAGGATGCTCTCGAACCTGGTGGACAACGCGCTCAAATACACGCCGCGCGGCGGCGTCGTCGTCCGCGTGCGTTCGCGAGGCGAGCGCGTGTGGATCGAAGTGCGCGACACGGGCATCGGTATGGCGCCCGAACAACTGGAGCGCATCTTCGAGGAGTTCTATCAGATCAACAACTCGGAACGCGACCGTGCACGCGGCCTTGGCATCGGGTTGTCCATCGTGCAACGGCTATCGCGGCTTCTGGATCATCCCGTCGAAGTTCAGTCGCAGGTCGGTCGCGGCACTCGCTTTCGTGTGTATGTGTCTGCAGCGCGCCGTCCAGCCGGCACGCCAATCAGCCACGCGCCGGCCACGCTTCAGCAGGAAGAGTCGATGCGGCAGCCGCCGGCCCAGCCTCCATCACGCGCTATGCCTCGGCGCGTACTGCTCATAGACGACGAAGCCGAAATCCGCAGCGCAATGAGCGCGTTGCTGCGCGCGCACGCCTTCGATGTCCAGGCGGTCGTCGACGAACGCGCGGCGGCCATGGCTCTGGCTCAGGCCGAATCCGATGGGCGGCCGTTCGAACTGCTGTTGTGTGACTTCCGACTGGCCGACGGCGGCAGCGGACTCGAAGCCGGCCTGCGCCTGCATCGGCGCAATGGCAAGCCGATACCGCTGCTTCTTATCACTGGCGAGACCGCGCCGGAACGCCTTCAGCGCGTGCGCGATTCAGGCGTCCCGGTCTTGTTCAAGCCGGTGAATGCGGACAGGTTGTTGCAGGCGATCGATACGGCGCTGGGAGCCGGCTAGGTGCCGCGATGCTGCGGGGAGGACGAATCCGCTAAATGGAAAAGTCCCGTCGCAGAGGCTGCGCGGGACTTTCAAAAACTGCCAGAGATTGATCCTGGCGGAGAGTGTGAGATTCGAACTCACGGACGCTTTCACGTCGGCAGTTTTCAAGACTGCTGGTTTAAACCACTCACCCAACTCTCCGGAACCGCAGATTTTAAGCCGACGGCGGCGCCCTACTCTCCGTCCGGCAGGAACATCGCCTGCAGATCGCTCAGAAAGTCCAGCCCGCGTTCGGTGGGCCATACGCGGAACAGGTCGCGCGCCAGGAGCCCCTTGCGTTCGGCTTCTTCCAAACCGCGCTGGATGGCGGTCATCGCGAGCCCGGTGCGTTCGCTGAACTGGGGCAGCGTGAAGCCGGCCTTCAGCCGCAGCGCATTGAGCATGAACTCGAACGGTAGGTCGGCCAGCGCCACTTCGTCGCTCTGCGACACGGCGGCGCCGGCGCGCGCGTTCTCCATGTACAGCCGCGGCTCGCGGTAGCGCACCTGGCGCACGATGCGGTGCGCAAAGCTCAGCTTGCTGTGCGCGCCTGCGCCTATGCCAAGGTAGTCGCCAAACTCCCAGTAGTTGCGGTTGTGCCCGCAGGCATGGCCTTCGCGCGCATAGGCCGACACTTCATAGCGCGTCATGCCGACGGCGCTGGTGCGTTCGGTGATGCGGTCGAGCATCTCGTAGGCGATGTCGTCCTCGGGCAGCGTGGGCGGAAACTTGGCGAACCAGGTGTTGGGCTCGATGGTCAGGTGGTACACCGACAGGTGCGGCGGCGCGAGCGACAGGGCTTGCGAAAGGTCCGCTTCCAGGCCCTCGAGCGTCTGGCCCGGCAGGGCGTACATCAGGTCGAGGTTGAAGGTGTCGAAGGCGCTCGCGGCCTCTTCGACTGCGGCAATGGCCTGTGCGCGGTCGTGCACGCGGCCCAGGGCCTTCAGGTGCTCGTCGTTGAAGCTCTGGACCCCCACCGACAGGCGCGTGACGCCCGCGGCGCGGAACGCACGGAAGCGGTTGCGTTCGAAGGTGCCGGGGTTGGCCTCGAGCGTGATCTCGCAGTCGGGTGCGAGCTTCAGCCGCGCGCGCACGTCGCCCAGCAGGCGGTCGATGGCTTGCGGCGAAAAAAGGCTCGGCGTGCCGCCGCCGATGAAGATGGTGTGCACGGTGCGCCCCCAGATGAGGGGCAGCGCCGCGTCGAGGTCGGCCACGAGCGCGTCGATGTACGCCTGCTCGGGAATGCCTTCTATGTCGGCCTCGCTGGCGGCGCGCCATTCGTGCGAATTGAAGTCGCAGTACGGGCACTTGCGCAGGCACCACGGCAGGTGGATGTAGAGCGACAGCGGCGGCAGCGCGCTGAGCTGCAGCGGGCCGGGCCGCATCCAGTGCAGCACGTCGTTGGCCTGCGGCGCGCCCGTGGGTTGCGCCGGCTGGATCGGGAAGACGGTGGCCATTACGCGGGCAGCCAGCGTTCGCGCATCAGGGCCAGCATGGCCTGCGCCGCGCGGCCACGGTGGCTGTTGGCGTTCTTGATTTCGGGCGTCAGCTGGGCGAAGGTCTTGCCGAAGCTCGGCAGGTACATCACGGGGTCGAAGCCGAAGCCGTTCTCGCCCACGGGCTCGGGCGCGATCTCGCCGACGACGCGGCCCACGGCGATGAGCGGCTCGGGGTCGTCGTGGCTGCGCAGCGCGACCAGCGTGCTGACGAGCGCGGCGCGCCGGTTGACGACACCGCTCATCTGTTCGAGCAGCGCCTTCACGTTGTTGGCGTCGCCCTTGGCGTAGCCGAACTGGGTGGCGTAGTAGGCGGTGTCGACGCCCGGCAGGCCGCCGAAGGCGTCGACGCACAGGCCGGCGTCGTCGGCAATGGCCGGCAGGCCGGTGGCGGCGCTGGCATGGCGCGCCTTGGTCAGCGCGTTCTCGACGAAGGTGCGGAAGGGTTCTTCAGCCTCGCCCACGCCCAGTGCCGACTGCGGCACGAGCGTGACGGCCAGTTCCGCGAACAGTTGCTGGAGTTCGGCGAGCTTGCCTGCGTTGTTGGAAGCCAGAACCAGTTTCATAGAAAGTCAAAGTGGCTGTGGCGCCCGCCTTGAAGGCAGGCGCCAGTCGCTGGAGGTGGTCAGTTGGCGGCGAGCAGCGCCTGCTTCTGCAGGGTCACGAGTTCGCCGATGCCCTTTTCGGCAAGGCCGAGCAGGCTGTTCATTTCGTCGCGGGTGAAGGCCACGCCTTCGGCGGTGCCCTGCACTTCGACGAAGTGGCCGGCGCCGGTCATGACGACGTTCATGTCGGTGTCGCAGGCGGAGTCTTCGGTGTATTCGAGGTCGAGCAGCGGCGTGCCTTCGACGATGCCCACCGAGATGGCGGCCACGTGGCCCTTGATGGGCGATGCGGCCAGCGTGCCGGCGGCGATGAGCTTGTTGACGGCGTCCTGCGCGGCCACGAAGGCGCCGGTGATGGCCGCGGTGCGCGTGCCGCCGTCGGCCTGCAGCACGTCGCAGTCGAGGTGGATGGTGCGCTCGCCCAGGGCGGCCAGGTCGAACACCGCGCGCATCGAACGGCCGATGAGGCGCTGGATTTCCTGCGTGCGGCCGGTCTGCTTGCCCTTGGCGGCCTCGCGGCTGCTGCGGGTGTGGGTGGCGCGCGGCAGCATGCCGTATTCGGCCGTGACCCAGCCTTCGCCGCTGCCCTTCTTGTGCGGCGGCACTTTCTCTTCGACCGACGCGGTGCACAGCACGCGGGTCTGGCCGAACTCGATCAGCACCGAGCCTTCGGCGTGGATGGTGAAGCCGCGGGTGATGCGCACCGGGCGCAGCTGGTCGGCGGCACGGCCGCCGCTTCGTGTGAAAGCAGTCATTGTTTGAGACTCGAAAGAGGAAAAAAGGAACGAACGGCGCGCTCAGGTCTTGCGGGCGGCCGAGCGGCGAATGGCTTCGTTGATCTCGGCGATGGAGCGCTCGATGGCGTCTTCGTCGAGGTCGTCGATCTCGTTGTCCGACGGCATGCCGGCCTGGATGGTGGAGGCGAACACGCCGTCTTCTATGGTTTCGGTGGACACGCCGCTGCGGTCGTCGCCCGTGCTGTCGGGCATTTCCCATTCGAGGGCGATGAGCGTGACATTGTCGCTGTGGGCGCCGCCCTTGCGCAGCGCCATTTCGGCGAGGTCGGGGGCGGCGTCGGACACGGGCTTGCCGGAGGAAAGCGTGTGCACGATGAGCGCGTCGTCGAGCACGCCCCACACGCCGTCGGAGCACAGCATGAGACGGTCGCCGCGCTGCAGCTGCAGCGGGCTGGACACGTCGAACAGCGGCGTGGTCGGCGAGCCGAGGCAGGTCAGCAGCAGGTTGCGGTTGACGGGCGCGTCGGAGCCGTGCGGCTTGGGGCGCTCGGCGTGGGAGTGGTCGCGCGTGCGGGTCAGCAGGCGGCCGTCGCGCACCACGTACAGGCGGGAGTCGCCGCAGTGCATCCAGGTGGCGGTGGTGCCCTGCAGCACGGCCGCGACGACGGTGGTGCGCGGCGTGTCGAGCATGGCCTTGTGGCTGGCGTACCGCATGATCTGCTGGTGCGCGGCCATGGCCGATTCGGCCAGGAAGGCCTTCACGTCCTTCACGATCGGGCGTGCTTCGCGCTGGTAGAGCGCGGCGATGGTCTGCAGGGCCAGCTGCGCCGCCACTTCGCCTTCCGGATGGCCGCCCATGCCGTCGGCCAGCACGAACAGGCCCGATTCCCGCGTGTAGCAATAGCCCATGCGGTCTTCGTTCTTGAGACGGCCGCCCTTGCGGCTGACCTGGAAGACGGAAAATTTCATGGTGATGTCATGCGGGCCGCGTGGTGGGCGCGGCGGCCTTGGGCAGGCCCTTCTTGTCGAAGGAGCGGATGTTGTCGATGGACAGCCGCACCTTCTCGCCCACGGTGAGCTTGGTGTAGCGGCGCTCGCCCTCGCGGCTGAGTTCCTTCTGCAGCGCGAAGACCGATTGCGGGCGCGACAGCGGGTCGAGCGACATGCACCACTCGACCACCTCGATCAGGTTGTCGGAATACACGCCGCGCAGGCGCGACAGCGACAGGCTGAGGCGGTCTTTCTCGATGCGGCGGGGAGCGTCGTTGGGCGGGTAGCCCTGCATGCAGGCGTAGATGCAGGCGCCGATGGCGTAGATGTCGGTCCAGGGGCCCATGGAAGAGTCGCGCCGGTACATCTCGGGGGCCGCGAAGCCGGGGGTGTACATGGGGCGGATGAAGATGCCTTCCTTGCTGAGCACCTCGCGCGCGGCGCCGAAGTCGATCAGCACGGCGCGGTCGTCGTCGGTCACGAAGATGTTGGCCGGCTTGATGTCCAGGTGCAGCATCTTGTACTGGTGGACGATGCGCAGCCCGCGCAGGATTTCGTCGAACAGCGACCGGATGGTGGATTCGCGGAACACCTTCTGCTTCTTCAGGTCGCGCGCCGTGACCACGAAATCCTGCAGGGTGGCGCCCTCCAGGTAGTTCATGACCATGTAGACGGTCTCGTTCTCGCGGAAGAAATTGAGCACGCTGACCACCGAGGCATGCGAGATCTGCGCGAGCGAGCGGCCCTCTTCGAAGAAGCTCTTGAGCCCCAGGCGGTAGAGGGAGAGCTTCTCGGGCGGCACCTGGGGCGCCAGTTCGTCGGGGCCCCGGGTGGCGAGCGACGAAGGCAGATACTCCTTGATGGCGACCTGCTGTCCGGCAGGGTCGATGGCCAGGTAGACGACACCGAAACCACCCGCGGAAAGCCGGCGTACAACGCGGTATCCGCCAATGACCGTATCGGGCAGCAGGGGCGAAGGCTTGACCTTTGACATAATCCGGGAGTTTCGCCCGAAGGCGATGGTGCGGCAAGCGAACGCCGTGCCGACGCCTCGGTGCTTGCAAGCAAAACCACAGTGAGGCGCAATGCCAGTTTACAGCATGACCGGCTACGCCAGCGGCCAAAATGGGTCCGCAGGCAGCCACTCCGAAGCCGAAGCACGGCCCTCCGCGGCGGGCCGGCTCGGGGTCGAAATCCGCTCGGTCAACAGCCGCTTCCTCGATCTCACCTTCAAGTTGCCGGAGGAACTGCGCCAGCATGAAACCGCGCTGCGCGAGTTGCTCACGGGCAAGCTCAAGCGCGGCAAGGTCGAGGTGCGCGCGGCCATCGAGAACACCGCCCAGGCGGGCGTCGTCGAGCCTTCCGTCAAGCTGCTCCAGCGGCTCAACGGGGTGCAGGACAGCATCAAGGCCTGGCTGCCCGGCGCCCGCGACCTGAGCGTGGCCGACGTGCTGCGCCTGGCCGGCGGCGACAGCGCCGCCCGCGGCGACTGGGGCCCCGATCTGCTCGAGGTGACCGGCAAGGCGCTCGACGGCCTGATGTCGGCCCGCCAGCGCGAAGGCGCCCGGCTGGCCAAGATGCTCGAGGCCCACCTGGCCCAGCTGCGCACCCTGGTGCAGCAGGCCGGGCCGCTGGTGCCGCAGCTGGTCGAACAGCAGCGCACCCGCTTCCTGGAGCGCTGGAAGGAGGCCATGGGCCTGACCGAAAGCACCGGCGGCACCCTGCCCGAGGCCGCCCAGGACCGCGCGCTGACGGAAGCCACCGCCTTCGCGATCCGCATCGACGTGGCCGAGGAGCTGACCCGCCTGAACTCGCACCTCGACGAGATCGAGCGCCTGCTCAAGAAGGGCGGCGAGATCGGCAAGCGGCTCGACTTCCTCATCCAGGAACTGCATCGCGAGGCCAACACCCTGGGCTCCAAGTCGGCAGCCCTGGAGCTCACGCGCATTGGCGTGGACATGAAGGTCCTGATCGAGCAGATGCGAGAGCAGGTCCAGAACATCGAATGACGAGCGAAAGCATGGATTACCCCGGCAATATCTTCGTGGTGGCGGCGCCCAGCGGCGCCGGCAAATCGAGCCTGGTCAAGGCGCTGATGGAGCTGGACGCAGCCGTCCAGCCCTCTGTTTCCCACACCACGCGCTCGCCGCGCGGGCAGGAAAAGCACGGCCGCGAGTACTTTTTTGCCTCTCCGACGGAGTTCGACGCCATGGTCGCGGCCGACGGCTTCGTGGAATGGGCGCACGTGCACGGCCACAAGTACGGCACTTCCAAGAAGGCCATCGAGGAGCGGATCGCCCAGGGGGCCGACGTCATCCTCGAAATCGACTTCCAGGGCGCGCTGCAGATCCGCAAGACTTTTGCCAACGCGGTCATGATCTTCATCCTGCCGCCCAGCTGGGAAGAACTGCGCTCCCGCCTGGAGCGGCGCGGAGAAGACAGCGCCGCGGTGATCGAAACCCGCCTGAAGAATGCCGCCGAGGAGATGGCGCAGGCGGGGAAATTCGACTTCGTTATAATCAACGAGTTATTTGAGCGCGCGCTTTTCGATCTCAAGGCGATCGTCCACGCTCAGCGGCTCCGGTACTCCGCACAGCGCCGTGCGCGTGCCGACACATTCGCCGCACTGAACATCCCCTGATATCCGAGTTCATCCGCTCACAGACAGAAAGATCCTCATCATGGCCCGCATCACCGTCGAAGACTGTCTCGTCAATATTCCCAACCGCTTCCAGCTCGTGCTGGCCGCCACGTATCGTGCGCGCATGCTGAGCCAGGGCCACGCCCCCAAGATCGAGAGCAAGAACAAGCCCGCCGTCACGGCGCTGCGCGAGATCGCCGAAGGCAAGATCGGCCTCGAAATGCTCAAGAAAGTGCCGGGCTGATCTGACGCAGCCCTGCAACGAAAAGGCACCGCAATGCGGTGCTTTTTTTATGTCCGGACGCGTCCACGGAGCGGTCACGCTAAAGTGGTAGCCATGAGCGCGGTAGCCAAACATCAGTCCCATGCCCCCAAAGGCACGCCGAAGCCGAGCCCGGCGGCGCTGAACGCGGCCGCAGCGAGCTTTGCCGCATTGACGGCGCGGCTCGACTACCTGAGCCCCGAAGACACCGAGCTGGTCCGCCGCGCCTATCGCTTCGCGGACGAGGCCCACCTGGGGCAGTTGCGCAACAGCGGCGAGCCGTACATCACCCACCCCATCGCAGTGGCGGCGCAATGCGCCGAGTGGAAGCTCGACGCGCAGGCCCTGATGGCCGCCCTGCTCCACGACGCCATCGAGGATTGCGGCGTCACCAAGCCCGAGCTGATCGAGCGCTTCGGCGCCCCGGTGGCCGAGCTGGTCGACGGGCTCACCAAGCTCGACAAGCTGCAGTTCAACACGCGCGAAGAAAACCAGGCCGAGTCGTTCCGCAAGATGCTGCTGGCCATGGCGCGCGACGTGCGCGTCATCCTGGTCAAGCTGGCGGACCGCACGCACAACATGCGCACGCTGGCCGATGCGCCGCGCGAGAAATGGGCGCGCATCTCGCGCGAAACGCTCGACATCTACGCGCCCATCGCACACCGGCTCGGGCTGAACCAGACCTATCGCGAGCTGCAGGAACTGTCGTTCCGGCACCTGAAGCCGTGGCGCTACGCCACGCTGTCCAAGGCCGTGGCCAAGGCACGCGGCCGGCGCCGCGACCTGATCCAGAAAGTGCAGAAAGAGGTCGAGACCGCCTTCTCGGCCGCCGGCATGACGCTTCGGATCGCGGGGCGGGAGAAAACGCTCTATTCCATCTACCGCAAGATGGAGGAAAAGCACCTGAGCTTTGCGCAGGTGACCGACATCTACGGCTTCCGCCTGATCGTGCCGAACGTGATCGCCTGCTACACCGGCCTGGGCATCCTGCACCAGATGTACAAGCCGCTGCCGGGCAAGTTCAAGGACCACATCGCGATCGCCAAGCTCAACGGCTACCAGTCGCTGCACACCACGCTCGTGGGGCCGGCCGGCGTGAGCGTCGAATTCCAGCTGCGGACCGAGGCGATGCACGTGGTGGCCGAATCCGGCGTGGCCGCGCACTGGCTCTACAAGGCCGCCGAGCCGAACGCGGCCAGCAACGACCGACTGGGCACCAAGTGGCTGCAGTCGCTGCTCGACATCCAGGACGAGACCCGCGACGCCGCCGAGTTCTGGGACCACGTCAAGGTCGACCTGTTCCCCGACGCGGTCTACGTGTTCACGCCCAAGAGCCAGATCATGGCGCTGCCGCGAGGCGCCACGGTGGTCGACTTTGCCTACGCCATCCACAGCAACATCGGCGACCACACCTCGGCCGCGCGCATCAACGGCGACCAGGTGCCGCTGCGCACCGAGCTCAAGAACGGCGACGTGGTGGAGGTCATTACCGCGCCGGTGTCGACGCCCAACCCGGCCTGGCTCGGCTTCGTGCGCACGGGCCGCGCCCGCTCCAAGATCCGCCACTACCTCAAGACGCTGGCGCACGCCGAGTCCGAAGGGCTGGGCGAGAAGCTGCTGGCGCAGGCATTGCGCGCCGAAGGCCTGAGCAAGCTGCCCGAGAACGACGAGGAACACCAGGCGCTGTGGGAAAAGCTGCTGCGCTTCACCGGCAACCGTACCCGCGCCGAACTGCTGACCGACATCGGCCTGGGCAAGCGCATTGCCAGCATCGTCGCCAAGCGGCTCGTGGCCATGCTCTCGGAACTGGGCGAGCGCCCCGACGCGCTGCTGCTGAGCCGCGAACGCTTCATCTCGCACGAAACCGTGTCGCAGGGCGCGGTCACGCTGGACGGCAGCGAGAACTCATCGGTGCGCTTTGCGCTGTGCTGCCGCCCGATTCCTGGGGACCAGATCGTCGGCTACCTCGGGCATGGCGAAGGGCTGGTGGTGCACACCGAAGAATGCGGCGTGGGCCAGCGCCTGCGCCACAAGGACAGCGAACGCTTCTTCGCCGTGGAATGGGCCGACGAGCCCACGCGCGCCTTCGAGACCGGCGTGGTCATCACGGTGCGCAACGACAAGGGCGTGCTGGCGCGGGTAGCCGCCACGCTGGCCGATGCCGAAGCCGACATCACGCACGTCGAAATGGCCGATGAAACGCCGCAGGATTCGACCGACCTGCGCTTCGTGATCGCGGTGCGCGACCGCGCGCATCTCGATGCGGTGCTGCGCGCCGCCCGCCGGACCGCGTCGGTGCTGACGGCATCAAGGACCGTGCCCGTCCCCTGAGCGGCCTTGATTGGAGCGGCGTGGCGCTGTTACGCCGCGGCCGGGCGCGGTGCCGGATAGCTCACCGACAGGATCTCGACCTCGTGCGCGCCGCCGGGCGTCACGAGCTTCACCACGTCGCCCTCGCGCGCCTTCAGCAGCGCCCGCGCGATCGGTGAAATCCAGCTGACCTGCGACTTGGCGCTTTCCGCCTCGTCGATGCCGAGGATCGTGACGCTCCGCTCGTCGCCGGTTTCATCGGCATAGCGGACCGTGGCGCCGAAGAAGACCTGGTCCCGGCCATGATGCACCGACGGATCGGTGACCTCGGCGATTTCGAGACGCTTGGTGAGAAAACGGATGCGGCGGTCGATTTCGCGCAGGCGCTTCTTGCCGTAGAGATAGTCGCCATTCTCGGAGCGGTCACCGTTCTTGGCAGCCCAATGCACTGTTTCGACGATCTTCGGCCGCTCTTCGTCCATCAGGTGCAGCAGCTCGTCGCGCAGCCGCGCGTAGCCGTCGGGGGTGATGTAGTTCTTGCCGCCCGCGGGCAGCGGAGGCGATGCGCCATCGGCGCCGTCGTCGTCCCCGTCTGTTTCGGTTTCCTTGGTGAATGCCTTGCTCACGCAGATCCTCCAAATGAAAAAAGCCCGCAACTCACGTTGCGGGCTTTCCTTGTAG
>NZ_JBXASW010000041.1:0-41793 GCF_058809745.1 Variovorax sp. MPBD4-3 | reverse complement strand
GTGGTGCGGCTGGCAGGAATTGAACCCACGACCCCTTGGTTCGTAGCCAAGTACTCTATCCAACTGAGCTACAGCCGCACAGCTTGCAATTATAGCCTGCCTTTTTCACCCGATTCTTGGTTTTCCGGAGCGAACGATGCGGAGCCCACAAAGAAAAAAGCCCGGAAGACGAATCTTCCGGGCTTTTCAACAGGTGGTGCGGCTGGCAGGAATTGAACCCACGACCCCTTGGTTCGTAGCCAAGTACTCTATCCAACTGAGCTACAGCCGCTAAGCTCTCGATTATAGCCTGCTTTTTTGGGCCTCCCCGGATGCGGCACTTCTGCGTGAAGTTCTCTTGCCTCCGCTGACCTGCCCCGCGCTGTCCACGAAGCCCTGGATCAGCCTCAGCCGCGGTGATGCGCGCAGCCACAGCACACCGAAGCGCCGAGGCTCCGAAGGCAGCGGCAACGCGATCTTGGCGATGCGCTGGCCTTTCAGCAGCGGCGATGCGATGTCCGGCACGATCGATACGCCGAGCCCGCGGTCGACCATCATTGCAATCGCCAGCAGCGAGCTGAGCTCGAAACGCTCCTGCGGCACGATGCCCGCGGCGCGCAGGTAACGGTCGGCCTGCTTGCCGCCGCCAAGGTTGCGGTCGTAGCGGATCAGCGGCGATGTCCTCAGCAGTTCGTGCGGATCGCGCCGCGCCAGGCGGCTGGGCGCGAGCAGCACCAGCGGCTCTTCACGCAGCAACGACCAGTCGAAGGTCTTGGGCAGCGCGAAGGTCGGATGGAGGCACACGGCCGCGTCGAGCTCGCCCTGCGCCAGCGCCTTGTGCAGCGTGGCGGTGGTGCCCGACTGCAGGAACACCTTGGCGCCCGGGTGCGCCTTCACGAAGTGCGCCAGGATGTCCGGCAGCAGGCTGTGAATGGCGGTGTTGATGGTGCCTACCAGCAGCTCGCCGCCGGCCGCATCGCTGCCGAGCAGCGCCTTGATGTCGCTCACCTCCCTGAGCAGGTTGCGCCCGCGCTGCACCAGCTGGTGCCCCGCCTCCGTGGGCTGCACCGTACGGCCGGCGCGTGCGAGCAGCGGCGCGCCGAGCTCGCGCTCCAGCGCGCGGACCTGCTGTGCCACGGCGGCGGGCGTGAGGTCGAGCCGGCGCGCGGCCTCAGACATCGAGCCGGACTCCACCACCAATAGAAAGCTGTGCAGATAGGCGGTTTCCATGAAGATAGATTTTCTATGATCTGATCATAGAAAGCATGTGTTTTTCTAATCTCATGGACTGCGGACACTGCGGGCATGAGAAGCAAGCTCTTTGTACCCGGCACACGCCCCGAGCTGTTCGCCAAGGCGCTGGACAGCGCCGCCGACGGCATTTGTCTAGACCTGGAAGATGCGGTCTCCGAAGCGCGCAAGGACGAGGCGCGCGACCGTGTGCGCCAGCTGCTGGCGGGCGTCGATGCGGCAGCAGCCGGCAAGACCCTGATCGTGCGCGTCAACGCGATGGACACGCCGCACTTCGAGCGCGACGTGGCCGCGGTGGCGATGCCCGGCGTGCACCTGGTCAACCTGCCCAAGCCCGAGAGCCCGGCGCACGTGCAGGCTGCGGCACAAGCCATCGAGCGTGCCGAGCGAACGCATGGCGTGACAACACCCATCGGCTTGCTGCTGAACATCGAAACGCCCTCTGCCCTGCGCATGGCCCCGCAGCTCGCGCTTGCGCATCCCCGCGTGAAGGGGCTGCAGCTGGGCCTCGGCGACCTGTTCGAACCGCTGGGCATTGCGCGGCGCGCGCCGGAAGCGATCCAGCAGGCGATGTTCGCGGTGCGCATCGGCGCCGGCGAAGCCGGTGTCTACGCCTACGACAGCGCATTCGCCGACATCCGCGATGCCGAAGGCTTTCGCGCCGAAGCGAAGCTCGCGCGCAACCTCGGCTTCCTCGGCAAGACCTGCATCCATCCGAGCCAGGTCGCCATCGCGAACGAAGTGTTCCGCCCCACTGACGAGGAAATCGCGCACGCGTGCAAGGTGGTCGAAGCGGCCCGCGAGGCGGACGCCAAGGGCATCGGAGCCTATGTGGTGGACGGAAAGATGATCGATATCCCCTTCGTGCTTCGCGCACGCGCCATTGTCGAGAGCGCGCGCGGGCTCGGGCTGCTGCCCGGCTGAACGCACAGGCCTTGCCCTCCCCTCGGCGAGGCACGCATACACACAAGAACCAGGAGACAAGACACACCATGCGCATTCCCACCATCCTTCGCCCGGGCGCCCTCGCAGCCATGGCATTCGCCGCTGCATGCGTGCACGTCGGCACGGCGTTCGCACAGCAGGCGGCCTATCCGTCCAAGGCCATCACCATCGTCGTGCCCTACCCCGCGGGCGGCTCGAACGACACCTTTGCGCGGCAGATCGCCAAGGAACTCGGCGACGAGCTCAAGCAGCCCGTGATCATCGACAACCGGCCCGGCGCCAGCGGCAACACCGGCACCGCGCAGGTGGCGCGCGCCACGCCCGACGGCTACACGCTGGTGGCGGTGTCCTCCAGCATGACGACCAATGCGGCCGTGCAGTCGAAGCTGCCGTTCGATCCGGTGAAGGGCCTCGCGCCCGTGGCGATGTTTGCCAAGGGTCCCTTCATCGTCGCGGTCAACAACGAGTTTCCCGCGAAGACACCCGCCGAGCTGATCGCAGCCATCAAGGCGAAGCCGGGCCAGTACAACTACGCCTCCTCGGGTTCGGGCAGCGTCAACCAGTTCGGCACCGAACTGCTCAAGGCCAAGGTAGGCGACTTGCAGATCGCGCACATCCCCTACAAGGGCATGGGCCCGGCCGTGACCGACCTGATCGGCAACCAGACCCAGTTGCTGATTTCCAGCGGGCCGTCGCTGCTGCCGATGGTGCGCGCGGGCAAGCTGCGCGCCGTCGGCATTACCAGCCTCAAGCCGAGCCCCGTCGCGCCCGACCTCACGCCGATGTCCGCCGCGGTGCCCGGCTACGAGTTCGAGCTCTGGTGGGGCCTGCTGGCACCCGCTGGCACGCCTGGCGACGTGGTCGCGAAGCTCAACCAGGCCGTCAACCAGATCCTGGCGCGCCCCACGATCGCGGCCAACTTCCTGCGCGAAGGCGCGATCGCCACGCCGCTCACGCCGGCGCAGTTCGGCACCGTGATCGCCGACGACGTGGAGCGCTGGAAGAAGCTGGCCAGGCAACAGAACATCACTGCAGACTGAGAAGAGAGAAGACCCATGAGCCTCGCCCCACCCCACGATGCCGGCAACGACGCGCGCCTGCCCCCGCGCAGCGGCCCCGCGGGCCCGCTGAGCGGCCTGCGCGTGCTCGACCTGAGCGCCTACATCGCGGGTCCGTACGGCTGTTCGCTGCTGGCCGACCAGGGCGCGGAGGTCATCAAGATCGAGCCGCCCACGGGCGACAACCTGCGCAAGTACCCATCGACGCTGGAAGCGGAGAGCCGCGCCTTCATCGGCGTGAACCGCAGCAAGCTCGGCGTGGTGCTCGACCTGAAGAACGCGGACGACCTCGCCGCGCTGAAGACGCTGGTGGGCACGGCCGACGTGCTGGTGCACAACTTCCGGCCCAGCGTGCCGCCGCGGCTGGGCATCGGCTACGAGCAGCTGAAGGCGCTCAATCCGCGCCTGATCTACTGCGCCGTCACCGGCTACGGCGAGACCGGGCCGCTGCGCGAGAAGGCAGGCTACGACCAGGTGCTGCAGACCATGACCGGCATGTGCGCGCTGCAGGGCCAGCGCGGCGGTCCGCCCGAGATCCTCTACGGCTCGGTGGTCGACTACTACGCGGCCGCGCTGGTGGCCGCCGGCGTGGCCTCGGCGCTGTACGAGCGCGAGAAGAGCGGCGTCGGCCAGTATGTCGGCGTGTCACTGCTGCGCTCCGCGCTCACCATGCAGTCGGCCCGCATGGTGTGGGCAGAAGGCGAGCCCAAGGAGGTGGGGCGCGACATGCGCTCCGGCGGCATCACCGGCCTGCATCCCACGCGCGAGGGCTACCTGTACATCTCCGCCAACACGCCGCATTTCTGGCAGGCGCTGTGCGCCAAGGTCGGGCTGCCCGAGCTGGCGGTCGACGAGCGCTACGACTCGGTGCGCAAGCGCGCGCAGCATTCCGCCGAGATCGTTCCCCGGCTGCGCGCGGCGCTGGCCGAACGCAGCGCGCTGGAGTGGGAAGAGCGCTTCGGCGAAGACGTGCCCTGCGCAGCCGCACGCACCGTCGAGGACATGTTCGACAACCCGCAGGTGCTGGCCGAAGACATGGTGACGGAGTTCGCGCACCCCACGCTCGGCAGCTACCGCGGCTTCACGCGGCCCGTGCAGTTCGGCCGCACGCCGGGACCTGAGCCATTCGCGGCGCCTACGCTGGGCCAGCACACTGGCGCCGTGCTGGCCTCTCGCGGCAAGGGAACCGGCCAGGGCTGAGCCATGCGCCTCGAGATCGCCTGCCCCAACAGCAGCGGCACGCAGCGGCCCACGAGCAACACGCCGGAGGGCGCCTGCGATGCGCACATGCATGTCTACGACCGCCGCTTCGCGCTGCATGCCCCGCCCGATGCGATGGTCGACGACGCCACCGCAGACGACTACCGCCTGCTGCAGCGGCGCATCGGCACGCAGCGCACCGTCGTCGTGCAGCCGCGCATCCACGGCACCGACAACAGCGTGACGCTCGCGGCCATTCGCGCGCTCGGCGCTTCGAGCACGCGGGGCGTGGCGGTCGTGCGTCCCGAGGTGAGCGACGACGAACTCGCGCGGCTGCACGCAGGCGGCATTCGCGGCATCCGGTTCACGCTCTACACACCGACCCACGCGACCACCGATTTCTCCATGGTCGAGCCGCTCGCGCACCGCATGCACGCGCTCGGCTGGCATGTGCAGTTGCACTGGAGCGCCGACCAGATCGCCGAACACGCGGCCCTGCTCGAGCGACTGCCTTGCACCATCGTCCTCGACCACCTCGCGCGGCTTGCGCTGCCGGATGCGCAGGCGCACCCCGCCTTCGCGGTCGTGCGCCGGCTGCTGGACAACGGCCGCACCTGGATCAAGCTGTCCGGCGCCTACCTCGATTCGAAGCTGGGCGCCGAAGGCGGCTACGCCGACACCACCGCCGTTGCCCGGGCCTGGGTGCGGCATGCGCCCGAGCGCGTGGTTTGGGGCAGCGACTGGCCCCACCCCACCGAGCGCGGCGCCAAGCCCGACGACGCGCAGTTGTTCGACCTGCTTCACCAATGGGTGCCCGACGAAGCCGTGCGCCGCCGCGTGCTGGTCGACAACCCGGCGCGGCTCTACGACTTTTCCTGAACCAAGAACATCGAGACATCGGCATGAAGAAGACAACACGCGTCCTGAAGACGATCGCGGCCATCGCCGCCTGCGCGCCCCTGCTGGGCTGGGCGGCATGGCCCGACAAGCCGATCCGCATGGTCGTGCCCTACGCGGCCGGCGGCGGCGCCGACAACACAGCGCGCATCGTCGCGCAGCAGATGAGCGCGGCGCTGGGCCAGCAGATCGTCATCGACAACAGGCCCGGCGCGGGCGGCGTGATCGGCGAAGACAACGTGGCCAAGGCGGCGGGCGACGGCTACACGGTGCTCTACGACGCATCGGCGTTCTCGGTGAACCCTGCGCTGCGCAAGCTGCCCTTCGACGCCGCGAAAGACTTCATTCCGGTGTCGCTGGTGGCCACCGCGCCGCAGATCCTGGTGGTGCCGGAGAACGCACCCTACAGGACCGTGGCCGAATTCCTGGACTTCGCGCGCAAGAACCCCGGCAAGCTGAGCTTTGCGTCGGCGGGCGGAGGCACCGGCTCGCATCTTGCGGGCGAGGCGCTGAACGAGCAGGCCAAGGTCAACCTGATGCACGTGCCCTACAAGGGCGGCGCACCCGCGCTCACCGACCTGATGGGCGGGCAGGTGTCGGCGTACTTCGGCAACGTGGCTTCCACCCTCGGCTACGTGAAATCGGGCAAGCTGCGCGCGCTGGCCGTGAGCTCCACCCGACGCGTGCCGGCCCTGCCCGACACGCCGACGCTCGGCGAGTCGGGCCTGCCGGGCTACAACGTGGTCGAGTGGAACGGCGTGTTCCTTCCGAAGGGCACGCCGCCCGACATCGTGCAGAAGCTCGGCAAGGCGGTGCAGGCGGCGGTGAACGATCCCACGGTGCGCCAGAAGCTGCTGCAGCTCGGCCTCGAACCCGCGGGCACCACGCCGGAGGCATTCGCCAGGTTCGTGCAGGACGAGACGGGGCGGGTGAGTGCCCTGGTCCGGGCGCGCAACATCAGGGTCGATTGAACCAAGGGTTTACCCTTGATCAACGGCACTATCTCGCGCAAGAGACGCAGATAGTGATGCTGCGCAGCCGGCCGGTGCGAACAAGCGCCATGCTTTTCCCCGAGAATCCGCCGTTTTGCCCGCTCCGCTGCAGCACATCCCATGATGTCCCGCCTCTTCCTACGCGGCGCCGCCGATGCGCGCCTTGCCTGGCGCCTGCTGGTGGCCGCCGCGCTCGCGCTGTTCCTGTCAGCCGTCGCCGCCGCCCAGCCGGCCGGTGACGCGCAGCGCGGGCCGCTGCTGATACGGCACCAGCCGAACGGGCTGCCGGCCGTGCGGCATCTGCAGGTGTTCGAGGACAAGACGCGGTCGCTGAGCATCGAGCAGGTGCGCACGCCGCCGCAGGAGGCCAGGTTCGCCTTCCCGGACGACCCGCTGCGGGGCAAGGAATCCGACCGCGTGCTCTGGTTCAAGCTGCAGATGCGGCTGGCCGACCCCGCCGAAGCCTCGCGCGAGTGGCTCATGCTGGTGCCGACGGTCTCGACGCACGACCTGCGCTTCTACGGCCCCTACGACGCAGACGGCCACGCGCTGGCCGCCCCGGTCACCACTGGCATGCGCTACCCGTGGGCGAGCCGCCCGGCCGCGTCCGAACAGATGGCCTGGCGCTTCCGGTTGCCCGGCCCGGGCACCTACGACGTGTACTTCCGGGTCGAATCGACGTTCGCGCGCATCTACGACGTTTCGGTCTGGGACCCGGCCGACTACCTGCAGTCCACGCAGGACAAGCGCATGTTCGACGGCGTGACCTACGGCGTGCTGATCGGCCTGATGGTGTATGGGCTGGTCCTGTTCAAGGTGTTCGGCGAGGGGCTGTACGGCTTCTACATGCTGTCTTGCGCCTGCGGCGTGCTGGCCCTCGGCAGCATCAACGGCCACGCCTTGCGCTACCCCTTCGCCCAATGGCCCGCGGCGGCAGGCTTCGCCTACACCGCGGGGCCGGCGCTGTGGGCCATCTGCAAGCTGCAGTTCGGCAGGCGGCTGCTGCGGCTGCGCCATTTCGCGCCGCCGCTGGACTGGCTGGTGCAGGCCTTCACCGTCGCGCTCGCGCTGGCCATTCCGTACGCCAACTGGGGTGCCCATCCGCTGATGACCTTCCGGCTGGTGCAGATCTCGGTGATTGCATCGACCGTGGTGATGGTGATCGGCGCGCTGATCGCGATGCGGCGGCGCTACTGGCCGGCGGTGCTCTACTTCTTCGGCGTGGCGCTGCTGCTAGGCGGCATCGGCGCGATCGTGGTCGCGAGCTGGGGCTGGATCGAATGGGCGCCGAACCAGATGAACGTGTCGCAGGGCGCGCTGGTGGCCGAGCTGATCGTGTTCGCCGTGGCCATGGGTTCGCGGCTGCAGCTCGTGCTGCGCTCCGAGCAGGCGCTCACCGCACGCACGCAACAGTTGGTGGAGGCCCTGGGCACCGACGCGCTGACCGGCGCCGCCAGCCGCGCCGGCTTCGAGAGCCGCGGCGAGGAACTGCTGGACAAGGGCCAGCCTTTCGCCCTGATGCTGCTCGACCTGGACGGGTTCAAGGGCGTGAACGACGCGCATGGACACGCGGCCGGCGACCAGGTGCTGATCGCCATCGCCCAACGGCTTCGCGCGCAATTGCGCAAGGACGACGTGGTTGCCAGGCTGGGCGGCGACGAGTTCGCGGTGCTGGTGCTCGGCACGCCCTCACGCGACGCCATGAGCCTCATGGCCCGCCGCATGATCGAGGCGGGCTCGCAACCGGTCGAGTACGAGGGCCGCAGCGTCACGGTCGGCATGAGCCTGGGGATTGCCTGCCGTCCAGGCGACGGCGACACCCTGGCCCGACTGCTGCGCGCGGCGGACAGGGCGATGTATCACGTCAAGCAGCACCGGGCGGGCCCGGCGTTCACCTTCGCATCGGACCTTGCCGCCCAGCCGGGTTCGCTGAGCGCCGATGTGATCCCGCTCGAACGTACGGGTTGAAGGCTGGAATGGCCCCGGGCCGCCCTCGAGTCGGCTTCTTCATGTGCATTGCTTTCGCAACCGGTTCAGTTCTGCTCGACCCTGCGGAGTGATGCGCAGGATGACGGCGGGGGGCTTCGAACCGCCGCCGGGCACCGGAAGATTCGCATCAATGAAGTTCGCCGCGGCGAGCACGGCCGCGCAATTGATGTCAGCCTCTTCGAGAACGGCGAGGGGAAATTGCGCCTCCTCGATGCGACGCAGGAAATCCATCGGCATTGCAAATCCTCCACACAAGGTTTCGCTTGCGGGTATCGGTGTTCAGTGCTCCCCGCCTTGAATCTTTCCACGCTTCGTCCGGCCCGCTTGTAGGCTTGCGCCCACCGTTGCGGCCACCCCCGATCAGCACTGCTGCGGGTACGTGATCTCGAGAGGATGAAACGGCAGTCCGGCATCCGTCCCCTGGAGTTTCACTTTCACGAGATCCCCGCTCATTCCGGTGATGACACCGCGCCGGCCATTGATTTCGACTGCGCCACCACGGCGCGCTGGCACCCCGAATTTCGCCCGGATGGCGGCAAGGTTGTCGGGCTTCTTGATACGCACTATTTGGTCTTCAGCCTGCGGGGAGGCTGCCTTTTGAGTTTTGTTAACCCAAAGTACTACTTTTCCTGAGTTTCAAAGTCGGACAAGCACCCGAGCCTTTGTGCTGGAGACCGCACCGGGGCAAGCCGCGAGCCGAGGCGGCCGCAGGGCCTGCCTGGCCACATGACTGAAGTCGGGAAGAAGGTGAAGCCGCCCCGCTGATTTGCGGAGAGCGTTCATGGATTGCGGTGCAACGCCATGGAAATAGCGAAGCACGGAATCCAGAAGATACGGGGGATGGTGGTAGGCCGTGAGTGGCTTGAACACTCGACCAACGGATTATGAGTCCGCTGCTCTAACCAACTGAGCTAACGGCCCACGCGCCACGATTCTATTCGCGCCGCGGCGCCTATTTGCGATGGCTCAGCGCATTGCTCACCAGACGCGACGTGATATCGACGATCTGGATCATGCGTTCATAGGGCATGCGGGTCGGCCCGATCACGCCCAGCGTGCCCACGACCTGCCCGTCGACCTCGTAGTTGGCGCTGACGATGGACAGTTCCTCGAACGGCACCACCTTGCTTTCGCCGCCGATGAAGATGCGCACGCCCTCGGCCTTGCTCGACACGTCGAGCAGCCGCATCAGCTGCGCCTTCTGCTCGAAGAGCTCGAAGGCGCGGCGCAGCTGTCCCATGTCGCTGGAAAAGTCGGTCACCGAGAGCAGGTTGCGCTCGCCGGAGATCACCACGTCGTCTTCCTGCGCCTCGGTGAGCACCTCGGAGCTGACCTTCACGGCGGCCTGCATCAGCGCCGCGATCTCGCCGCGCAGCTTCTCGACTTCGGATTGCAGGCGATCGCGCACCTGCTCGATCGTCAGGCCCGCGTAGTTCGCGTTGATGTAGTTGGACGCCTCGACCAGCTGCGACTGCGAATAGTCGGCCTCCGGAAAGATCACCCGGTTCTGCACGTCGCCGTCGGGCGACACGATGATCACCAGCAGGCGCCGGTCGGACAGCCGCAGGAACTCGATCTGCTTGAACACCGAAGCGCGGCGCGGCGCCATCACCACGCCCACGAACTGCGACAGGTTCGACAGCAGGTGCGCCGCGTTGGCGATCACCTTCTGCGGCTGGTCGGGCGCCAGCGCCGGCGGACTCATCTGCTCGCGCTGGGCGGTGAGCATGGTGTCGACGAACAGGCGGTAGCCGCGATGCGTCGGGATGCGGCCTGCCGAGGTGTGCGGGCTGGCGATCAGCCCCAGTTCCTCGAGGTCCGCCATGACGTTGCGGATGGTCGCGGGCGACAGGTCGAGCCCGGACGAACGCGAGAGCGTGCGGGAGCCGACGGGTTGCCCGTCGGCGATGTAGCGCTCGACGAGCGTCTTGAGCAGCAACTTGGCACGGTCGTCCAGCATTGCAAGATTTTAGTGTTGTAATTTGTGAGATATGACCTCTCGCTTCCGTCACGTCGCCCTCATAGGCAAATACCAGGCTTCCGGCGCCCGCGCGCAGGCGGACGCGCGCGACGGCGTGATGGAAGGCATCGGCGCCTTCCTCGAATCCCAGGGGTGCAAGGTGTTCGTCGAGCGCTCGACCTGCGAGGACGACGCCGACGACGCGCCCGCCCATCCGCGCTACGAGGCCCTGTCGGTCGAGGAAATCGGCCAGCGCTGCGACCTCGGCCTGGTGGTCGGCGGCGACGGCACCATGCTCGGCATCGGCCGGCAGCTCGCCAGCTACGGCATTCCGCTGATCGGCATCAACCGCGGCCGGCTCGGCTTCATCACCGACATCCCGCTCGACAACTACCAGGCCACGCTGATCCCGATGCTGGCCGGCGAATACGAGGAAGACCACCGCAGCCTGATGCACGCGCGGGTCATGCGCGACGGCGCCTCGGTGTTCGACGCGCTGGCCATGAACGACGTGGTCGTCAACCGCGGCGCCACCTCCGGCATGGTGGAGCTGCGCGTGTCGGTCGGCCGGCATTTCGTGGCCAACCAGCGCGCCGACGGCCTGATCATCGCGACGCCCACGGGCTCGACCGCCTACGCGCTGTCGGCCGGCGGGCCGCTGCTGCACCCGGCGGTGCCGGGCTGGGTGCTGGTGCCGATCGCGCCGCACACGCTGTCGAACCGCCCGGTGCTGCTGCCCGATGCCGACGAGATCGTCATCGAGCTGGTGGGCGGGCGCGACGCCAGCGCCAATTTCGACATGCAGTCGCTCGCCTCGCTGGCGATCGGCGATCGCGTGGTGGTGCGCCGCTCCGACTTCCGCGTGCGCTTCCTGCATCCGCGCGGCTGGAGCTATTTCGACACGCTGCGCAAGAAACTTCATTGG
The DNA here is from genome assembly GCF_058809745.1 of Variovorax sp. MPBD4-3. NCBI lineage: Bacteria > Pseudomonadati > Pseudomonadota > Betaproteobacteria > Burkholderiales > Comamonadaceae > Variovorax > Variovorax sp. MPBD4-3. The sequence continues at coordinate 30,597 of NZ_JBXASW010000041.1, read as the reverse complement.
AACGAGGGAGGCTCCTGAATGGCGCTGCGACGCATCGCACTGCGCGACTTCGTGATCGTGCGATCACTCGAACTCGACCTGTCCGGCGGCTTCACGGTACTGACCGGTGAAACCGGCGCGGGCAAATCCATCCTGATCGACGCGCTGCAGCTGGCGCTGGGCAACCGCGCCGACGCTGGCGCGGTGCGCGAAGGCGCCGAACGGCTCGACGTGAGCGCCGAATTCGATGCAGATCCGGCCCTGGCCTCCTGGCTCGACGAAGGCGGCTTCGAAGCCGGCGACGCGCTGCTGCTGCGCCGCACCGTCGACCTTCAGGGCCGCAGCCGCGGCTGGATCAACGGCAGCCCGGCCACGGCCACGCAGTTGCGCGAACTCGGCGACCGCCTGCTCGACATCCACGGCCAGCACGCCTGGCAGAGCCTGACCCGGCCCGATGCGGTGCGCGGCCTGCTCGACGCCTATGCGGGCGTGCGCAGCGACGCGCTCGACGCCGCCTGGAATGGCTGGCGGCAGGCGCTCTCCGCGCTCGAACATGCGCGCTCGGCGCAAGACTCGCTGCAGCGTGAGCGCGAGCGGCTGCAGTGGCAGATTTCCGAGGTCGCCAAGCTCGCGCCCGGCGTCGACGAATGGGAAGAACTGTCGACCAACCACTCGCGCATTTCCAACGCGCAGGCGCTGATCGACGCGGCGCAGGGCGCCAGCCAGGCGCTGGAAGACGAAGACAACGGCGCGCTCTCCGCGCTCTCGCGCGCGGCCACGCTGCTGAAGAACTGCGAGCACATCGAGCCGGAGTTCCGCAACCTCGGCGAAGTGCTGGCCTCCTGCGTGGCGCAGGCCTCCGACGCGGCCCACTCGCTGCACGGCTACCTTCGCGACGCCGAAGCCGATCCGCAAAGCCTGGCCGAACTGGACGAGCGCATGGGCCTGTGGATGTCGCTCGCGCGCCGCTACAAGCGCACGCCGGCCGACCTGCCGGCCTTGCTGGCCGGCTGGCAGGCCGAGCTGCAGGCGCTCGATGCGCAAAGCGATCTGGACGGCCTGGAACGTGCCGAGCAGAGCGCACAGCAGGCCTACATGAAGGAAGCCAGGGCGCTCGGCAAGTCGCGCAAGCAGGCGGCGCCGCGGCTCGCGCAGGCCGTCACCGAGGCAATGCAGGGCCTGGGCATGCAGGGCGGGCGCTTCGAAGTCGATCTGCAGCCGCTGGCGCAGCCCGGCCGCGCCGGCCTGGAAGAAGTGGCGTTCCTCGTGGCCGGCCACACCGGCAGCACACCGCGCGCCATCGGCAAGGTGGCATCGGGCGGCGAGCTGTCGCGCATCGCGCTGGCCATTGCCGTGACGACCAGCCAGCTCGGCACCGCGCAGACGCTGATCTTCGACGAAGTGGATGCCGGCGTCGGCGGTGCCGTCGCCGAGACGGTCGGGCGCCTCATGAAGCAGCTCGGCCGCGACCGCCAGGTGCTCGCCGTCACCCATCTGCCGCAAGTGGCGGCCTGCGCGGACCACCACCTGGTGGTGGCCAAGCGCCAGACCGCGGCGGCCGGCAAGGAAGGCCCGCGCACCGAGAGCGGCGTGTCGCGCCTGGACGAAGACAACCGCGCCAGGGAAATCGCCCGCATGCTGGGCGGCGAGAAGGTTTCGCAGACTTCGCTCGCGCACGCCCGCGAGATGCTGGGCCACAAGACTTCCGCGGCCACGCCATGAACCTCGACCTGGTCCTCATCACGGGCATGTCGGGCTCCGGCAAATCGGTGGCCCTGCATGCGCTGGAAGACGCGGGCTACTACTGCGTCGACAACCTGCCGCCTGAACTGCTGACGGCGTTCATCGCCCTGCAGCACGAGCAGCAGACCCCGCGCGTGGCCATTGCCATGGACGTGCGCAGCGGCGTCTCGCTGCCCATCGTTCCGCAGCAGCTCGATGCGCTGCGGCGCGACGGCGGGATCTCGCTGCGTTCGCTGTTCCTCGACGCCACCACCGACGCGCTGTTGCGCCGCTATTCCGAAACCCGCCGCCGCCATCCGCTCTCGCGCCAGGAAGGCCGCACCGACGTGCCCGAGCAGCATCGCGTGCTGATGCAGGCCATCGAGCTGGAACGCGAACTGCTGGCCGACCTGCGCGATGGTGCCGACGTGATCGACACCAGCCTGATCCGGCCGGCGCAGCTGCAGAGCTACATCAAGTCGCTGATCTCGGCGCCGCAGAGCGCGCTGACGCTGGTGTTCGAGTCGTTCGCCTTCAAGCGCGGCGTGCCGCTGGATGCCGACTATGTATTCGACGTGCGCATGCTGCCGAACCCGCACTATGTGCCCGCGCTGCGCCCGCTCACGGGACGCGACGAACCGGTGATCGAATGGCTGCGCGAGCACGACGACGTGGCGCGCATGTACGACGACATCGAGCAGTTCCTGTCGCACTGGCTGGATGCGCTGGCGCGCGACCACCGCAGCTACGTGACGGTGGCCATCGGCTGCACCGGCGGGCAGCACCGTTCGGTGTTCCTGGTGGAGCAGCTCGCGCGTTCGTTCGGTGCCCGCTGGGGTGCGCTCAAGCGGCACCGCGAACTCGACGCGAACTGACCGCCGGCTTCTATCGGGCCTCGCTGCTTTCCAGCAGCTTGCGCACCGGGGCCGGCAGGCCCAGCCGGCTCCACTCTTGCGCATCGACCCAGCGCGCGCCCTCGCCGAGCGGCTGGGCGCCCTCGATCAGCACCGGGTGCAGGTGCAGGTCCTTGTGGGTCAGCACGTGCACGAAGGCCGGCATGTCTTGCGTGCCGCGTTGCGCGGCGGGCGGCAGCGCTGCGAGCAGATCGTCTCGGCTGTCGAACACGGGCAGGCAGTGCAGCCCCGCCCATATGCCCTTCGCCGGCCGTTTCTCCAGCCACACGCGGCCCTGCGCATCGCGCGCCAGCAGCAGCCAGAGCGACTGGGCACTGCGCTTGAGCTTGCGGGTCTTGACGGGGTAGCGCTCGGGCGCGCCCTCGCGCAGGCCCACGCAGCGCTGGTCGACCGGGCAGATCATGCAGCTGGGCTTGCGCGGCAGGCAGACCGTGGCGCCCAGGTCCATGAGCCCCTGCGTGTAGTGGGCGATGGCCTCGCGCTGTTCGGCGGGGGGCAGCAGCTGCGTCGCGAGATCCCACAGGGCGCGCTCCTGCGCAGACGACGACATGTCGCCGCCGAAGCCGAGCACCCGCGTCAGAACGCGCTTCACGTTGCCGTCGAGGATCGCCACGCGCTCGCCGAAGCAGAAGGCGGCAATGGCCGCAGCAGTGGAGCGGCCGATGCCGGGCAGGGTCACGAGTTCCTGCGCCGTGCGCGGGAATTCGCCGCCGAAGCGCGCGACGACGTCCTGCGCGCAGCGGTGCATGTTGCGCGCGCGGCTGTAGTAGCCCAGGCCGCTCCAGAGGCCGAACACCTCGTCTTCGGTTCCGGCGGCCAGCGCCTTCACGTCCGGAAAGCGCTCGAGGAATCGCGCGAAGTAGCCGAGCACCGTCGACACCTGCGTCTGCTGAAGCATCACCTCCGACAGCCAGACGCGGTAGGGGTCGCGGGTGTTCTGCCACGGCAGCTGGCTGCGGCCGTGGCTGCGCTGCCAGGCCACGATCTGCGCGGCGAAGTCGGGGGATTCAGGCAACACGCAGTTCGCCGGCGACAGCCGCAGACTGCGGCTTTGCCTGCTGGGTGATGAGCGTGGTGAATTCGCGCAGCCGCAGATGCAGCTCGGCCAGGTTGCTTTCCTGCGCGGCGAGCTCCATCAGCCGCTCGTCGAGGTTGCCCGCCGCGCTCTGGATGCGCTCGATGGCCTCGATGCGCTTGCTGAAGTTGCGCCGCCGCTCCTTGAGCTGCGCATCGATCTGCGCGCTCGCGCCCTTGCTCCAGCGCTCGACCTCGGTCATGGCGGCTTCGTTCACCAGCCGCAGCCGGCTGGCCAGCGCGCGCACGAGCTTGTCGCAGAAATCGGCCTGCGCGAGCTTCAGCAGGTTGCCCACGCCGAGGTAGTGGATGTGGCTGCGCTCGATCTGGCTGAGCTCCTGCTCGAAGCCGGTGAGGTCGGGCTCCGCCGGTGCCTGCAGCGTGAAGCCCTGTTCGGCATTGAGCTGGCGGAAGGTGGCGTGCAGCATCGACTGGATCTCCGCCGTGGTCGCCTGCACTTCGCGCAGGTTGTTGCGCAGCGAGTCGAAGGTCTCCGCGTACACCTTGCGCACGCTGAGCTTCACGCCGGGGCGCTTGAGCGCGGCCGACAGCCGCACCATGTCGGCCTTGAGCGCGGTACGGCCGAGCACGGCATACACCTCGCGCAGCAGCTTGCCCTGCACCGAGCGCAGCGCCAGGATGCGCGTGTTGCTGCCCTCGAACTCGGCATGCTCCTGGTCGATGCGCGCGCGCATGTGGCGGATGACCGAGACATTCTTGCCGCGCAGCCCCTGCAGCTCGAGCGCCTGCTCGGACAGGTCGCGCTGGCGCACCTTCAGGATGCGTTCGGCCTCGACGCGCAACGCGCTCATGCCGGCATCGACGGCCAGCCGCAGCATGGTCTCGCGCTTGCCGAGCACGCCTTCGCCCAGCAGCGCTTCGAGCGCGGGCAGGCGGCTGGCGTCGAGCAAGGGCACGTCGCGCTGGATCTTGGCCTGCAGGCCCTTCTGCGCGGACACCGGCAGCACCTGCGCCAGCGGCACCTCGAGCAGGCGGGCCGCGCTTTCGCGCTGGCGCTCGATCTGCTGCGCGATCTGCGCGGGCGTGCTCAGCGTGTCCCACATGGTGTCGATCTTGTTGAGCACCACGAAGCGCGTGTTGTTGCCTTCGTCTTCGGTGATCAGGTGCTCGCGCCAGATGGAGAGGTCGGAGCGCGTCACGCCGGTCTCGGCGCCCAGGATGAAGACGACCGCGTGCGCCTGCGGGATCAGGCTCACGGTGAGTTCGGGTTCGGCGCCGATCGCGTTCAGGCCGGGGGTGTCGAGAATCACCAGCCCCTGCTCCAGCAGCGGGTGCGGCATGTTGAGCACCGCATGGCGCCAGCGCGGAATCTCGACGCGGCCTTCGGCGTCCTGCACCGGGTTGTCGTCGGGCGTCTCGTCGTCCCAGAAACCCAGCGTGCGCGCTTCGTCCTTGGCGACCCAGCGCACCTCGGCCACCTTGCTCATGGCCTGTGCCAGCTGCTCGGCATTGGCAACGTCGATGGCGATCTCGGTCCAGCGCGTGGGCTTTTCGCGCCAGTGCGCGAGCGAGTGCGGCTCCAGGCGGGTCTCGATGGGCAGCAGCCGCAGCTTGGGCGCAAGCGCGGGGTCGTAGCCCAGTTCGGTCGGGCACATCGTGGTGCGCCCGGCGCTCGCGGGCATGATGCGCCGCCCGTAGCCGGCAAAGAAGATGGCGTTGATCAGCTCCGACTTGCCGCGCGAAAACTCCGCGACGAACGCGACCATGACCTTGCTAGTGCGGATCTGCGTCTCGAGCCCGCGCAGGCGCTCGGCCACCGCCTGGTCGAGCAGCTCGTTCTCGGTCAGCCAGCGGGACAGCCACTGCAGCCGGCGGGCGAAATTGCTTCGCCAGGCGCCGTGCTGATCGAGTTGTTGGTTGAAGGAGCGGCTCAAGAGACAGATGTAAAAAAGAGCTTACAAATATAGCATCGAGAGGTAGGCAGCAACCGTTTTCGGCCCATTTAGCTCGACGGTTACATCCGCTATTTCTGGCAGTTGGGACAGTAATAGGTGGAGCGCTGCCCCTGCCTCAACAGCCGGATGGGCGTTGCGCAGACCCGACAGGGTTCGCCGGCCCGGCCGTAGACGGTCGCCTCGAGCTGGAAATAACCGTTCTGGCCGTCGATGTTGGAGAAATCGCGCAGCGTGCTGCCGCCCTTCTCTACCGCCCTTGCAAGGATCTCGCGCACCGCCGCATGCAGCTTGGCGGCACGCGGCCGGCTGATGCGCGCGGCCGACAGCGTCGGCCGGATGCCGGCCTGGAACAGCGCCTCCGACGCATAGATATTGCCCACGCCAACCACCACGTCGCCCGCCAGCAGCACCTGCTTGACGGCGGTCTTGCGCTTCTTGAGCCCGGCATGGAAGACGTCGAGATCGAAGTCTTCGCCCAGCGGCTCCATGCCGAGCCCGCCGAGCAACTTGATGGCCCAGGGCGCGTCTTCGTTCTCCACATAGACGACGGCGCCGAAGCGGCGCGGGTCGTTGAGCCGCAAGGTGCCCAGGTCGGTGACCAGATCGAAATGGTCGTGCGTGCCAGGCGGCGGCAGCACCGCGTCGAAACGCAGGCTGCCCGACATGCCCAGGTGCAGCAGCAGGATGCCGCGGTCGAGATCGATCAGCAGGTATTTGCCGCGCCGGCGCACCTGGAGCACGCGGCGCCCGACCAGCGCCTCGGGCAGCACCATCAGCGCCCAGCGCAGTGGTTTTCCGATGCGTACCGCGTCGATGCGCGCCCCGGCGATGCGGTCGGCAATGCCGCGCCGGGTGACTTCGACTTCGGGTAATTCAGGCATGAAAAGTAAATCTCCGGCAAATGCCGACGGCGACGAAGCCCCACGCGGCGCACGTTCAAAAGGCTGGATTATTATGGTCGGATGAACCTTCCGCCCCGCCGACACCGCCTTGCGGCGGCCGCGTCTCTCGTCTTGCTGGCCTGTGCCGTCCACGCGCAAACCAACGACCCAGCAGCCCCCGACAGCCCCGCTCCCATCATCGAACGGTCCGCGCCACGCAAGCCGGCGGCCAAGCCGCAGCAGACCGTCGTCGCCAAGGCAGCCGCTGCCGCCGAGCCCGCGGCGCAGCCGTCGGCACTGACCGCGGACCTGTTCTACGAAATCTTGATGGGCGAGCTGACGACCCGCTCCGGCGACCCCGGCTCCGGCTACGCATTGGTGCTCGACGCCGCACGCCGGCTGCGCGACGGCAAGCTGTTCCAGCGCGCGGTCGAGATCGCCCTGCAGTCGCGTTCAGGCGATGCGGCACTGGCGGCGGCCCGTGCCTGGCAGGAAACGCTGCCCACTTCCCGCGACGCCCGGCGCGTCGAACTGCAGATCCTGATCGCGCTCAACCGCATCAGCGAAACGACCGAGCTGCTGCGCGCCGAAGTGGCGGCCACCTCGCAGGTCGAACGGCCGCTGCTCATGGCCGTGATCGTGCGCAACTATTCGCGCGCGCCTGACAAGAAGCTGGCCGCCTCGGTGGTCGAGCAGGCCTTGTCCGACGAACTCAAGAACCCGGCCACCGGCGCGCTGGCCTGGGCCACCGTGGGCCGGCTGCGCCTGAACGCCGGCGATGCTTCCGGCGCGCTGGAAGCCGCGCGCAGGGGCCAGGAACTCGATCCCTCGTCCGACGCCCCGGCTGCTCTGGCACTCGAGATGATCGACCCCGGTCAGCCGCTGGCCGAGCCCATCGTCACCCGCTACCTGAACAACAACCCCAAGGCCGCCCCAGACCTGCGCGTGGCCTACGCGCGCGTGCTGGTCGAAAACCGCCGCTTCCCCGACGCCACCGCGCAGCTCCAGGCCCTCACCACGGCCCGGCCCGAACTGGCCGAGCCCTGGCTGCTGCTCGGCAGCCTGCAGATGCAGGCCAAGCAGGACGCGGCCGCCGAGGCCTCGCTCAAGCGCTTCATCGAACTCTCGGGCAACCAGGGCAAGGACGCGGGCGAAGCGGGAGACCGCCGCCGCAGCGTGTCGCAGGCGTACTTTGCACTGGCGCAACTGGCCGAGCGCCGCAAGGACTACGCGGCCGCGGAACGTTGGCTGTCGCGCGTGACCAGCACGGACGACATCGTCGCCGCCCAAACCCGCCGCGCGGCGCTGCTCGCGCAACAGGGCAAGCTGCCGCAGGCGCGCGAACTCATCCGCTCGCTGCCCGAACGCACGGCCGACGACAAGAAGCAGAAGTTCCTCGCGGAGGTGCAGCTGCTGCGCGACGCCAAGCAATACCAGGCGGCCTACGACATGCTGGCCCAGGCATCCGCGGCCTCGCCGGACGACGCCGACCTCGTCTACGACCAGGCCATGGTCGCCGAGCGCCTCAACCGCCTCGACGACATGGAGCGCCTGCTGCGCCGGCTCATCCAGCTCAAGCCCGACAACCAGAATGCGTACAACGCGCTGGGCTATTCGCTCGCCGATCGCAAGATCCGGCTCGACGAGGCACGCACGCTGATCCAGAAGGCGGTGCAGCTCGCGCCGGACGATCCGTTCATCGCTGACAGCCTGGGCTGGGTCGAATTCCGCCTCGGCAACACCACGGAGGCGATCCGCATCCTCGAAGCCGCGTACAAGACACGGCCCGACCCCGAGATCGGCGCGCACTTCGGTGAAGTGCTGTGGAGCAGCGGCCAGAAGGACCGCGCGGTCGCGATCTGGAAAGAAGCCTTGCTGAGCGACTCCGAGAACGAAACCCTGCAGGAAACACTCAAGCGCCTGCGCGTGAAGCCTTGAAGATGACGCTGGCAAAGGCGCTTGCGCCGCAACGGATCGATCACGGGCGACGCGTGCTGCTGGCCGCTGGCGGCGCTGCATTGCTCGTCGTGGCAGGCTGCGCCCAGCTGTCGGGTGGCGGCGCTTCGGCACCCAAGGCTTCGGACAGCTGGAGCGGACGGATGTCGCTTCGCATCGAGAGCGAGCCTGTACAGACCTTTGCCGCGCTGTTCGAGCTGCGCGGCTCCGCCGACTCGGGCGATCTCACGCTCACGACCCCCATCGGCAGCACGCTTGCACAGCTGCACTGGTCGCCGGGCGAAGCACTGCTGAAAGACGGCAGCAACACGCGGCGCTTCGACTCCGTCGATGCACTCATCGAGGCGGCCACCGGGGCAGCCATTCCAGTCGGTGCGCTGTTTGGCTGGCTCGCGGGCCGCAACGATCCCGTGCCCGGCTGGAAGCCGGACCTGGGGCAGCTCGCCAACGGCCGCCTGGCGGCAGTCCGCGAAACGCCCAGCCCCCGGGCCGACCTGCGCATCGTGTTCGAGCGGTCATGAAGGCGATCTACGACCTTTCCGCGCCGGCCAAGCTCAACCTCTTCCTTCACATCACCGGCCGGCGCGACGACGGCTACCACCTGCTGCAATCGGTCTTCATGCTGATCGACTGGTGCGACACGCTGCATGTCGAACTGCGCCGTGACGGCCAACTGAGCCGCGAAGACCTGACGACCGAGCTGCCCGCGGACGACCTGATCCTGCGTGCTGCGCGTGCACTGCAGGCGTTCGCCGCGCCGGGCCAGGGAGCCCACATCGGCGTGGCCAAGCATGTGCCGGCGCAGGCGGGCATGGGCGGCGGCTCTTCGGACGCGGCCACCTGCCTGCTGGCGCTGAACCGCCTGTGGGGGCTGAACCTGCCGCTCTCGCGCCTTGCCCACATCGGGCTGAAGCTGGGCGCGGACGTGCCTTTCTTTCTCGGCGGCCGCAATGCGTGGGTCGAGGGCATCGGAGAGCAGCTGACACCGGTTACACTCCCTGCCGCGCGTTTCGCGGTGGCCAAGCCTCCCGAGGGACTCGATACCCGATTAATTTTTTCAGCAACAGATCTTGAACGTTCAACTCCTGTTGCTATAATCACAGGCTTTGCTGCAGAGAGCGAATCGCTCGAAGCGACAAACCTGCAAAGCTCGGTTCTGAGCCCTTCGGTTTTCGACTTCGGCCACAACGACCTGCAGCCGGTTGCCCAGCGACTTTGCCCCGCGGTCACCGACGCCATCGAATGGCTCGGAGCCCAAGGGTTGAAGGCACGGATGACCGGCTCCGGAAGTTCGGTGTTCGCGAAAATGCCGCAAGTGCCGCAGGAAGCGGAACTGCTGGAAGCCCCCAAGGGCTGGCAGGTTCGTCAATGCAGCAACCTGGAAGTCCATCCGCTCTGGGGATGGGCAACCTGAAGAGATGATCGGACCGTTCATTCGGTTCGATGCGACATATATCGGTTGGTGGTGAAAACCATCGACCCGTGTAGGGGAGTCGCCAAGCTGGTTAAGGCACTGGATTTTGATTCCAGCATGCAAAGGTTCGAATCCTTTCTCCCCTGCCAAATCTTCAACGACTGCGGCCAAATGGCCGCAGTCTTCATTTGCAGCTCACCCGCTGCAATAATCGGCGGCCTACCGGTCGCCACGCATCACAAACCTTTTGGCGGCTTCCTAAGCCAATTTGCACTGCCGGGACGCGCTCATGCAGGCTAATCACCCTGATTTCATGGTTTTCACCGGTAACGCCAATCCTGGCCTTGCTGCGGAAATCGCGCACAACCTCGGTACTTCGCTGGGCGCCGCCCGCGTGGGCCGCTTCTCGGACGGTGAAGTCACCGTCGAGATCAACCAGAACGTCCGCGCCCGCGACGTGTTCGTGGTCCAGTCGACCTGCGCTCCTACCAACGAAAACCTGATGGAACTGCTGATCATGGTCGACGCGCTCAAGCGCGCTTCGGCCGAGCGGATCAGCGCCGTCATTCCCTACTTCGGCTACGCCCGCCAGGACCGCCGTCCGCGCTCGAGCCGTGTGCCCATCTCGGCCAAGGTTGTGGCCAACCTGCTGGAAACCGTCGGTGTCGAGCGCGTGCTCACGATGGATCTGCACGCCGACCAGATCCAGGGCTTCTTCGACATTCCGGTCGACAACATCTACGCCTCGCCGGTGCTGCTGGGCGATCTGCGCGCCAAGAACTACGAAGACCTGATCGTGGTTTCGCCCGACGTCGGCGGCGTGGTCCGTGCCCGCGCGCTGGCCAAGCAACTGAACTGCGACCTCGCCATCATCGACAAGCGCCGCCCGAAGGCCAACGTCAGCGAAGTCATGAACGTGATCGGCGAGATCGACGGCCGCAACTGCGTGATCATGGACGACATGATCGACACCGCCGGCACGCTGGTCAAAGCAGCCGAAGTGCTGAAAGAGCGCGGCGCCAAGAGCGTCTACGCCTACTGCACGCACCCGATCTTCTCGGGCCCGGCCATCGAGCGCATCACGCAGGGCTCGGCCCTCGACGAAGTGGTCGTGACCAACACCATCCCGCTTTCCGACGGCGCCAATGCCTGCGGAAAGATCCGCCAGCTCTCCGTGGCACCGCTGATCGCCGAAACGATCCAGCGCATTGCCAAGGGCGAGTCGGTGATGAGTTTGTTCTCGGATCAGGACAACCTGTTCTGACCGGGGCATGAAGCTGGCCTCCTTCGCAGGAGGCCTTTTTGAACCGGAGTCGCACTGGTCGCGGTGGACTCTCACAGGAGCTAGTTATGAAATTCGTCGCTTTTGAGCGCGCAAAGCAGGGCACGGGTGCGAGCCGCCGTCTCCGCATCACGGGCAAGACCCCCGGCATCGTCTACGGTGGCGACACCCAGCCGCAACTGATCGAGATCGATCACAACGCGCTGTGGCACGCCCTGAAGAAGGAAGCTTTCCACTCGAGCGTGCTCGAGATGGAACTCGGCGGCACGACCAGCAAGGTCCTGCTGCGCGACGTGCAGTACCACCCCTTCCGCCAGCTGGTGCAGCACATCGACTTCCAGCGCGTCGACGCCAAGACCCGCATGACCATGAAGGTGCCCGTGCACTTCAAGGGTGAAGAAGAATCCGAAGCCGTCAAGATCGACCTGAACCTGGTCAACCACGTGACGACCGAACTCGAACTGAACTGCCTGCCGAGCGATCTGCCCGAGTTCATCGAAGTCGACCTGTCGGGCCTGAAGAAGAACGGCACCGTCACGCTGAAAGACATCAAGCTGCCCAAGGGCGTGAAGTGGGTCAGCCACGGCAAGGTCAACCCGGTGCTGGCTTCGGCCGTGTCGCCGGCGGCTGAAGAAGTCGACGCTCCCGCCGAAGGCGCTGCCGATGCAGCAGCCGCCGCCGCACCGGCCGGCAAGGGTGGCAAGGCTCCGGCCGCCAAGACCCCCGCCGCTAAGACTGCCAAGAAGTAATCTTCTTTCGCATCCGTTGCTGCAGAAGGCCCGCCTCGTGCGGGCCTTCTGCTTTTTGGCGGCGGGATAATCAAGACCATGATCAAGTTGTTCGTCGGCCTCGGAAATCCGGGCCCTGAGTACGAAGCCACGCGGCACAACGCGGGCTTCTGGTGGATCGACGCCCTGGCGCGCGACTGGAAACTCAACCTCGTGCCCGAACGCGGCTACCACGGCCTCGCGGCGCGCGCCAACATCGGCGGCCAGAGCATCTGGCTGCTGGAGCCGCAGACCTTCATGAACCTGTCGGGCAAGTCGGTGGCGGCGCTGGCGCGCTTCTTCAAGATCGCGCCCGAGGAAATCCTGGTGGTGCACGACGAGCTCGACGTGGTGCCCGGCCAGGCCAAGCTCAAGTTCGGCGGCAGCCATGCCGGCCACAACGGCCTGCGCGACATTCACGCGCAGCTCGGCACCGGCGATTACTGGCGGCTGCGCCTGGGCATCGGCCACCCCGGCGTGAAGTCGGAGGTGGTCAACTGGGTGCTCAAGAAGCCACTGAAGGAACAACGCGAGGCGATCGAAGACGCCATCGTCCGCACGCTGCACGCCACGCCCGCGCTGGTGGCGGGCGAGATGGAAAAGGCGACGCTGCTGATTCACACGAGCAAGCCACCGCGGCCCAAACCGCCGCGGAGGGAGCCCGGCGACGGGGGCACGCCTGCCGCCACCTAGCCGGCCATCGGAGCGCAGGAGGGAGAGAAATAAAAAATGAGAGAGAAAAGCAGAAGAGAAACGACAGCAGGCGCCGCAAGGATCGGCATCGCTATGTTTTCCATAGCAGCCTGCATCCATTCCACCGGCGCTTCGGCGCAAGGTGGAACCACCGCATGGCGCTGCGGCAACGCTTACTCGGACCAGCCCTGCGAAGGCGGCAAGGCGGTGCGGGTGAACGACAGCCGCAATGCGCAGGACCGCCGCGACGCCGACACGGGCACTCGCAGCGCCAGAACGCAGGCCGACCAGATGGAGCGCAGCAGGCTGTCGCTCGAAAAGGCAGCCTACGACCGCGACCAGCGGGCCGCGCGCGAGGCCCGCAGCGCGGCTCTCGCGGAACGGCGGCTCGCCCTGGCAGAGCAAAAGGAGCGGGACCGTGCCCGCACCCTGGCGGCCGAACCGCGCAAGGCCAGCGCGAGCTTCAAGGGCGCGGCGAGCGACCTGAATACGGCTGGCGACGCGCCAAAGAAGAAAAGGAAGCGGAAATCCGCCGGCTCAGACGCCGCCTGACGCGGCCGTCGTCACCTTGATCGCCGTGAGACGCTCGTACTTCTGAAGCAGCGTCTCGCGGCTTTCCACATGCTCTGGATTGACGGGAATGCACGCCACCGGGCAGATCTGCACGCATTGCGGCTCGTCGAAGTGGCCGACGCACTCGGTGCACTTGTGCGGGTCGATTTCGTAGAACGCCTCGCCCATGTAGATCGCGTCGTTCGGGCACTCGGGCTCGCAGACATCGCAGTTGATGCATTCGTCGGTGATCATGAGGGCCATCCCCCGATTATCGCGGGGCCGCGCGGGCCGGCCGCCCCTGAATGACAAAGGCCACATTCACGGCACATTTGTTGCAGGAGTCAGTTATGCTGCGCCCCGCCCCATGAGTCTGTTTCTATTCAAGCGCCTTGCCACGCTGATCGGCACGCTGATCGGTGCCTCGGTCATCGTTTTCCTCGTCCTCGAGATACTGCCCGGCAATGCCGCGCAGATGCTCATGGGCCCCGACGCCTCGCCCGAAGCGGTGGCGGCGCTGGCCACCAAGCTCGGCCTCGACCAGCCCGCATGGACGCGCTACTGGCACTGGATCGGCGGCCTGCTCACCGGCAACCTCGGCGACAGCTACGCCTACAGCTCGCCGGTGCTCGACCTGATCCTCGAGCGGCTGGCGCTCACCATGCCGCTGGCGCTGCTGGCGATGTTCTTCACCACGGTCATCGCGCTGCTGGTGGGCGTGACGGCCGCGGCGCGCCACAACAAGCTCGGCGACGTCGGCCTGATGGGCATGGCCCAGGTCGGCATTGCGATTCCCAATTTCTGGTTCGCGATTCTTCTGATCCTCGTGTTCTCGGTGAAGCTGCAGTGGTTCTCGGCAGGCGGCTTCGAGGGCTGGGGCGACGGCTTCTTCTCGGGCATCAAGTCGCTGCTGCTGCCTGCCCTGTCGCTTGCGGTGGTGCAGGCCGCGATCCTCGCGCGCATCACACGCTCGGCGGTGCTGGAAGTGATGCGCGAAGACTTCGTGCGCACCGCGCGGGCCAAGGGCGTTTCGCAGCGCATGGTGCTCTGGACGCATGTGCTGCGCAACGCCATGATCCCGGTCATCACGGTGATGGGCATGCAGTTCTCCGAACTGCTGGCCGGCACCATCGTGGTGGAGAACGTGTTCTACCTTCCCGGCTTGGGCCGGCTGATCTTCCAGGCCATCAGCAACCGCGACCTGATCGTGGTGCGCAACTGCGTGATGCTGCTCGCGGCCATGGTGGTCATCGTGAATTTCGTGGTCGACGTGCTCTACGCCGTCATCGACCCGCGCATCAAGGCCAGCGACATATGAGCAGCAGCATCACCGCCCCCAGTGCCGCCGCGCTCAAGGTGCCGGGCTTCTGGCGCCGCGCGCTGCATCACCGCAGCTTCGTGTTCGGCGGCGTCCTGACGCTGCTGTTGCTGCTGGCCGCCGCCGTCTCGCTGGTGTGGACGCCCTGGTCGCCCTACGACATGGACATGGCCAACAAGCTCAAGCCGCCGATGGCCTCGCACTGGCTGGGCACCGACACCTACGGGCGCGACGTGGCCTCGCTGCTGCTGGTGGGCGCGCGCGCATCCATCCTGGTGGGCATGATCGCGGTGGGCATCGGCCTGGTGGTGGGTACCGCGCTGGGCCTGCTCGCGGCCGCCAGGCGGGGATGGGTCGAGGAAGCCATCATGCGGCTCACCGACTTCTCGCTCGCCTTCCCGGCGATCCTGTCGGCCATCATGCTGACCGCCGTGTTCGGCGCGGGCATCGTGAATGCCATCGTGGCCATCGGCATCTACAACATCCCGACCTTCGCGCGCATCACGCGCGCATCGGCCAACGCCATCTGGTCGCGCGAATACGTGGCCGCGGCGCGCGCCTGCGGCAAGGGCTCCTTTGCCATCACCATGCAGCACGTGCTGCCGAACATCTCGGCCGTGCTGATCGTGCAGATCACCATCCGCTTCGCCATCGCCATCCTGGCGGAAGCCGCGCTCTCGTACCTCGGCCTCGGCACGCAGCCGCCGCAGCCGTCATGGGGCCGCATGCTCAGCGAGGCCCAGACGATGATGTTCCAGTCGCCCCTGCTCGCGGTGTTCCCCGGCATGGCCATCGCATTCGCGGTGCTCGGCCTGAACCTGCTGGGCGACGGCCTGCGCGACCTGCTCGATCCACGGCTGGCACGGGCGAGGTAAGCAAGATGCCACTGCTTCAAGTCAAGGACCTGCACATCGAACTGCAGACGCAGCGCGGCCCCGCCGAGGCCGTGCGCGGCATCGACTTCACGCTGGAGCGCGGCGAGACGCTGGGCATCGTCGGCGAGTCGGGCTGCGGCAAGTCGATCACGGTGATGTCGCTCATGGGCCTGCTGCCGTCGACCGCCAGGGTCACGGGCAGCATCCGCTTCGACGGCACCGAACTGGTGGGCCGCGCCGAGAAAGACATGTGCCAGATCCGCGGCAACCGCATCGGCATGATCTTCCAGGAGCCGATGACGGCACTGAACCCGGTGCACACCATCGCACGCCAGGTCGGCGAGCCGCTGCGGCTGCACCGCGGCCTCTCGAAGGCCGATGCGCGCAAGGAAGTGCTCGCGCTGCTCGAACGCGTGGGCATTCCCGATGCGGCTTCGCGCCTCGATGCGTACCCGCACCAGTTCTCGGGCGGCCAACGCCAGCGCATCGGCATCGCGATGGCATTGGCCTGCGGGCCCGACCTGCTGATTGCCGACGAGCCCACCACGGCGCTCGACGTGACCATCCAGAAGCAGATCCTGGAGCTGATCCAGAGCCTCGTGGCCGAGCGCGGCATGGCGCTGATACTGATCTCGCACGACCTCGGCGTGATCGCGCAGACGGTGTCGAAGATGCTCGTGATGTACGGCGGCAGCGTGGTCGAGAGCGGGCCGACCGAGGCCGTATTCGCCCGCCGCGCCCACCCCTACACGCAGGGCCTGTTCGCCGCGCGCCCCGCCATCGGCGCGCCGCGCGGGCTGCGCCTTGCCACCATCAAGGGCAGCGTGCCCGAGCTGGTCGACCTGCCGAAGGGCTGCCCGTTCGCCGGCCGCTGCAGCTACACGGTCGACGCCTGCCACACCACGCGGCCGCCCGCGACGATGCTGCCGCACGACCATGCGGTGCGTTGCATCCGGCTCGAAGAGATCGCGACCGAAGTCGCCGCCGCACCATGAGCCAGAAGACCGCCGTTCCACCGCTGCTGCAGGTCACCGACCTCGTGCGCCACTACGCGCTGCCGCGTGAAAAACTCTTCGGCCCGCCGCCGACAGTGAAGGCGCTCAACGGCGTGAGCTTCGACGTGCACGCCGGCAAGAGCGTGGGCATCGTCGGTGAATCGGGCTCGGGCAAGTCGACCATCGCGCGCCTGGTGATGGCGCTTGATACGCCGACCTCCGGCAGCGTGCGCCTCGAAGGCCGCGACCTGCACACGCTGCCCAGGGCCGAGCTGCGCACGGCGCGGCGCGATTTCCAGATGGTGTTCCAGGACCCCTACGGCTCGCTCGACCCGCGCCAGACCGTGGCGCGCATCGTGGCCGAGCCGCTGGAGGCGCTGGCCGAGACCAGCCGCGCCGAGCAGCGCGAGCGCGCATCGGAAGCGCTTGCCGCCGTCGGCCTGCGCACCACCGACATGGACAAGTACCCGCACGAGTTCTCGGGCGGACAGCGCCAGCGCATCGCCATTGCACGCGCGCTCATCACACGCCCCAAGCTCATCGTGGCCGACGAGCCGGTGAGCGCGCTCGACGTGTCGGTGCAGGCCCAAGTGCTCAACCTCATGCAGGACCTGCAGCAGCAGTTCGGCATCAGCTACCTGCTCATCAGCCACGACCTCGCGGTGGTCAACCACCTGTGCGATGACGTGTGCGTGGTGTGGAAAGGCAAGATCGTGGAGCAAGGCCCGCCCGCCGAGCTGTTCCGGCATGCGCAGCACCCCTACACGCGCACGCTGCTCGAAGCCGTGCCGCGCACGCCCACCGGCGGCACGCTGCTGCCGGCCTGAGGGAGCTGACACCGGCGTGTCGCCGGCCGTTCTTAGGATGAGTGGGTCATAAGCATCTGGTTGCGCGAAGGCCGCCACCTCGCGGATGATGCTTGCCCCCTGTTCCGAGGACACCGCTTCATGCTCAAACGACGCACCCTGCTCGCCACCGGCGCCGCAGCCCTGACACCGCTGGCCCTGCCGACCATCGCGCTGGCGCAAAGAAAAAAAGACGCGCTGGTGATCGGTCTCACGCTCGAGCCCACGGGGCTGGACCCCACGGCCAAGGCCGGCGCCGAAATCGCGGAAGTGGTGCTCTACACGGTGTTCGAAACGCTCACCAAGATCAACTCCGACGGCAGCGTCACGCCGCTGCTGGCCGACAGCTGGGAAGTCTCGCCCGACCTGAAGACCTACACCTTCAAGCTCAAGCGCGGCGTGAAGTACCAGAACGGCGAGCCCTTCAACGCGCAGAGCGTGAAGTTCTCGTTCGACCGCGCGGCCGCGGCCAACAGCACCAACAAGGACAAGCGCACCTTCACCAACATCGCGACGCAGGTGGTCGACGAGCACACGGTGGTGCTGATCAGCAAGGAGATCGAGCCCGACCTGCTGTTCCTGCTGGGCCAGGCTTCCGCCATCCTGGTCGAACCCAAGAGCGTGGAGACCAACGCCACCAAACCCGTCGGCACCGGCCCCTACAGGCTCGACAACTGGGCCAAGGGCTCGAGCATCGTGCTGGCCAAGTGGGACGGCTGGCGCGGCGCCGAGACGGTGCAGATCCGCAAGGCGACCTTCCGGTTCATCTCCGAGCCGGCGGCGCAGACAGCCGCGCTGCTGTCGAACGACGTCGACCTGTTCCCGCACGCCTCGGTGTCGCGCAGCCTGTCGCAGTTCCAGAACGACAAGCGCTTCCAGATCGTGTTCAACGCTTCGCTCGGCAAGACCATCCTGGCCATCAACAACAAGCGCAAGCCGCTGGACGACGTGCGCGTGCGCCGCGCCATCTCGGCGGCCATCGACCGCAAAGCCGTGATCGACGCGGCGGCGGACGGCCGCGGCATTCCCATCGGCAGCCACTACGTGCCGGGCCTGCCCGGCTATGTGGACACCACCGGCGTGAACCCGTACGACATCGAGAAGGCAAAAAAGCTGCTGGCCGAGGCCGGCGTGAAGACGCCGCTGGAGCTCGAACTGGTGCTGCCGCCCCCGCCCTATGCGCGCCAGGGCGGCGAGCTGATCGCCGCGCAGCTGGCCAAGATCGGCATCGTCGCGAAGATCCAGAACGTCGAGTGGGCGCAGTGGATCAGCGGCACCTACGGCAACAAGAACTACGACCTCTCCCTGATCCTGCACGTCGAGCCCTTCGACCTGGTGAACTACACCAAGCCGGAGTACTACTGGGGCTACCAGTCGGCAAAGTTCAACGAGGTGTTCGACAAGGCCCGCAATGCGGCGCGCCCCGCCGACCGCCTGCGCTACCTCGGCGACGCGCAGCGGCTGCTGGCGGAAGACGCGGCCAACGTGTTCCTGTTCCAGCCTCAGTTCATCACCATCGCCGGGCGCAACCTGCGCGGGCTGTGGAAGGACGCGCCGATCTTCGTGAACGACATCGCGGCAATGTCCTGGGCCTGAGCCAGGCGGTCCGCGGCCTACGGGAACGTCCCGAGGAAAAACCGCCCCGCGGGCCGCTCGGCGGCGCTCCCGCTGCGAGAGAATGATCGGTTGCGCACGTGGCATCTTTCGTGCTGCGTGTCGTGTCTTTGCGGCGTCGCGCCTCCCTTCGGGGCACGGCGCACGCCGAAGCAGTCATTCGAACCTGGCCTGTTTTTCCGGAGATCACACGTATGTTGAACCGCCGCACCCTCCTCACCACCGCCGGCGCCACCGTTGCGCTGGCCACCCCGCTCGCCGGCATGGCGCAGGGCAGGAAGGACGCCATCGTGATCGGCATGGCGCTCGAGCCGCCGGGCCTGGACCCCACCAGCGGCGCCGCCGCCGCCATCGCGGAAGTTGTGCAGTACAACATCCTGGAAACGCTCACCAAGATCAACGCCGACGGCAGCGTCACGCCGCTGCTGGCCGACAGCTGGGAAGTCTCGCCCGACCTGAAGACCTACACCTTCAAGCTCAAGCGCGGCGTCAAGTACCAGAACGGCGAGCCCTTCAACGCGGCCGCCGTCAAGTTCTCGTTCGACCGCGCCGGCAGCGAGAAAAGCACCAACAAGGACAAGCGCACCTTCGCCAACCTGAGCACCCAGGTGGTCGACGACTACACCGTGGTGGTCATCAACAAGGAAATCGACCCCGACCTGCCCTTCGTGCTGGGCCAGGCCACGGCCGTGATCGTGGAGCCCAAGAGCGCCGAGGGCAATGCCACCAAGCCGGTCGGCACCGGCCCCTACAAGCTCGACAACTGGGCCAAGGGCTCGTCGATCACGCTGAGCAAGTGGGAGGGCTTCCGCAGCCCCGCCACCGCCAAGATCAACAAGGTCACCTTCCGCTTCATCTCCGACACCGCGGCGCAGGCCGCGGCGGTGCTGTCGGGCGACATCGACGTGTTCCCGCGCATCGGCACGCGCGTGGTGCCGCAATTCAAGATGAACCCGCAGTTCCAGGTGATCCTGGCCGGCTCGCGCGCCAAGACCATCCTGTCGATCAACAACCGCAAGAAGCCGCTGGACGACGTGCGCGTGCGCCGCGCCATCCTCGCGGCCATCGACCGCAAGGCCGTGATCGAAGGCGCCGCGGACGGCTTCGGCGTGCCCATCGGCAGCCACTACGTGCCGGGCGCGGCGGGCTATGTCGACACCACCGCCATCAACCCCTTCGACATCGAGAAGGCCAAGAAGCTGCTGGCCGAAGCCGGCGTGAAGACGCCGCTCGAACTCAAGATGACGCTGCCACCCCCGCCCTACGCGCGCCAGGGCGGCGAGGTGATCGTGGCCCAGCTGGCCAAGATCGGCATCGTGGTGAAGGTGCAGAACGTCGAGTGGGCGCAGTGGCTCAGCGGCACCTACGGCAACAAGGACTACGACCTGTCGATCGTGTCGCACGTGGAGCCCTTCGACCTCGGCAACTACGCCAAGTCGGACTACTACTGGGGCTACCAGTCGAAGGCCTTCGACACGCTGTTCGACAAGATCAAGACCACCGCCAACACCGCGGAGCGCAACAAGCTGCTCGGCGACGCGCAGAAGATGCTGGCCACCGACGCGGCCAACGGCTTCCTCTACCAGCCGCAGTTCCCGACCGTGGCGAAGAAGAACGTCAAGGGCATCTGGAAGGAAAACCCGATCTTCGTGAACGACCTGTCGGCGCTGTCGTGGGGCTGAGCGACCTGACCGCGCAGGAGCTTGCCGCGGCCTACCGCGACCGCAAGCTCTCGCCGGTGGAGGTCACGCAGGCCGTCATTGCGCACATCGAGCGCTGGGAGCCGCACCTGCAGGCCACCTGGCTCTTCAGGCCCGAGGCCGCGCTCGAGCAGGCGCGCGCATCGGAGACGCGCTGGCAGCGCGGCGACGCACGCGGCCCGCTCGACGGCGTGCCGGCGACCATCAAGGAGAACATCGCCACGCGCGGCGACCCGATGCCGGCCGGCACCGCGGCCGTCGACCTCAGGCCCGCCACAGCAGACGCGCCTCCGGCCGCGCGCCTGAAGGAAGCGGGCGCGGTGATCGTGAGCAAGACCACCATGCCGGACTACGGCATGCTGTCTTCGGGCCTCTCGAGCTTCCACACGCTGGCGCGCAATCCGTGGGACCTGCGGCTCACGCCGGGCGGCTCCAGCGCGGGCGCGGGTGCCGCGGCGGCTGCCGGCTACGGCCCTCTGCACCTGGGCACCGACATCGGCGGCTCGCTGCGCCTGCCCGCGAGCTGGTGCGGCATCTTCACGCTCAAGCCCAGCCTGGGCCGCATTCCGATCGACCCACCCTACATGGGCCGCGCGGCGGGCCCGATGACGCGCACCGTGGGCGACGCCGCGCTGATGATGCAGGCGCTGGCCAGGCCCGACGCGCGCGACAGCATGAGCCTGCCGGCGCAGGACATCGACTGGGCCGCCTTCGACGTGTCGCCCGACCATCTGCGCGGACTGCGCATCGGGCTGCTGCTCGACGCGGGCTGCGGACTGGCGGTGGAGCCCGAGATCCAGGCAGCGGTCGAGCAGGCCGCACGCCTGCTGGAAAAGGCAGGCGCCATCATCGAACCGATGCAGCCTTTCATGTCGCAGGCGATGCTCGATGGCATGGACCACCTGTGGCGCATGCGCTCGCTGGTGGACATGAAAGGGCTGCGCGCCGACCAGCGCGCGAAGGTGCTGCCCTACATCCGCGAATGGGCCGAGAGCGCGGCGGAGTTCAGCGGTGAGCATGTGTTCCGCAGCTTCAGCCAGTTCCACGCAACGCGCGTGGCCGCCGTCAGCGCATGCGCGCGCTTCGACTACGTGATCTCCCCGGTGTCGCCGAACATGCCGGCGGCCGCGGAAGCGCCCTCGCCCACCAACGATCCGCTGCGTGCCCTGGAGCACATCGGCTTCACGGTGCCGTTCAACATGTCGGAGCAGCCGGCTTCGTCGGTGAACTGCGGCTACTCGGCCTCGGGCTTGCCGATCGGCCTGCAGATCGCGGGGCAGCGCTTCGACGATCTCGGCGTGCTTCGCGTTTCGCGCGCCTTCGAGCAGATCCGTGAATTGCAGCGGCCCTGGCCCGAGGTGCCGCGGGCAGGCAGCTGAAGCCTTCAGAAACTGGCGAACCTGCCGATAAGGAAGAGTGCCCGGATACCGGGCGTCTTCTTTTTCGACAGGAGCCTGGATTGATCGTCACCCCGACCGCTGTCAGCCCCCTGGTCACGTCAGGCGCCAACACCGCATGGCGCACCAACAGCCAGCCGGTCCCCGTCGACACCGCTGCAACCGCCACGCCCGCCGTTTCGGTGAGCCTCGGGCAGTCGGCCACGCCGGCCGATGCGCGGACCTATGCAATATCGGGCCGAACGGTCGCCGCACCCGCCTGGGAGCGGCAGCCCGACGACGCGATCTCCTCGCTGATGGCGGGCAACCTCGTTTATGGCCCGAGCGGCACGCGGTTCAACGGATTGGGCGCCGCGATGCTCAAGCGCTTCGGCGCGGACGCCGGCGACTTCTCCCAGTCGGTGACGCTGGCGGCGCAAGGCACGAGCGCCTCGGCGCTGCATACCGACGCCGACAACCAGATCAAGCTGTCGATCCGCACGGCCAGCGGTGCCACCGTCGAGCTGGGCCTGGGCAGCCAGGACGACGGCATGGCGGTGCAGATCAAGGTCTCCGGCGGCGAACTCACCGAGGCCGAGCGCAAGGCGCTGGTGCAGCTCTCGGATGCCTTCCAGGAAGCCATCGACGGCCTGAGCGCCTTTCCGCCGCGCATGGCGCTCGGCGGCCTCATGAAGTTCGACCCGGCGGTTCTGTCGTCGATCGACTTCAAGGCCGGCATCAAGGCCGATGGCAAGGGCGCCATCAACACCCTCGAGTTCCATGCCGACGCGAAGTCGCGGTCGGTGAACGCCTCCGGTCCGTCGGGCGCGGTGAAGATCGACGTCGACCTCTCGAATCCGGCCATCCTCGGAGACGCCACCCAGCAGGCGCAGGCCATGGCGCGCTACCTGCAACAGGTCGATGCCGCCGGCAGCCGGGGCCGGGGCGACAAGGCGCTCGTGTCGATGTTCAAGGACGCGTTCTCGCAGATGAACAGCGACTACGGCGTGACGGCACCCGTCGCGGGCCGCGAGGCGCCGGGCGTGATCGCGCTGAACGCGGGCGACCACAGCCTGCTCAGCGGCTTGGCCGACTTCAATGCGTCGATGGTGCAGCCCCCGGTTTCATCGAATCCGATGCGGCCGGAAGAAGTCGACACCTTCTCGTACAAGCTCTCGCAAAGCACCAGCGTGACGGGCAAGGACCCGCGCAATCGCAACATCCACCAGGACCAGCAGGCGCAACTGAGCGCAAGCTTCCACCGGCCGTTGACGCCGGAGGTGTCGCTCCTGCTCACGGCTTCGAAGGAATCGCAGTTCTACGAATACGTGCGGATCGACGACCAGGCCAAGGCGTCAGCAGACATCACCTACGAGGATGGCAAGCGCATCGGCGCGACGGTCGAGCAGTCCGCGAGCGAGTCGATCCGCGTCCAGCGCTACCTCATGGGCAAGCTGGCGTCCGACACCACGACCCCGCTCGAGCGCAAGCGTGTCTCGGACGTGCGCCTGTTGCTGTCGAGCGTCGAGAAGGCGGAAAGGTCGCACGAGCCCGAGGATGCGCGCCGCCGCGACCAGGCGCTCGCGGTGGCTGCGTCGCTGGCCGTCCTGCCGGACAGGCCGGGGGCGCTGCCGCGAGGCTACGGCGAGACCGTGTATCGCCCGCAGCCGGCGCGCTGAACTCCGGCGGCGGGGCAGTACGGATCGGCGAGAGGCGAAGCCGGATAAGCTCGCCGTATGCCACCCATCCTTGGCGCTCTTGCCATGCCCTCCCGCAAAGACTCCAGCGCCCCGGCCCCCGCACCGCCTGAGGGCGCCCCCATGCAGGACCCACAGCTGCTGCGCCGCCTGCTGCGCGCGAAGGACCGCATGGATGCCGCTTCGCACGAACCCTGGCCGGTGCTGCGGCTGGCCGCGGTGAGCGGTGTTTCCGAAGCCCATTTCGCGCGTTCGTTCAAGCTGGCCTTCGGCATGCCGCCGCACCGCTACCTGCTGACGCGCCGCATCGAGCGGGCGACGGCGATGCTGCGCGACACCGATCTGTCGATCACCGAGATCGCCTTCGCCACCGGCTGGGAAAGCCTGGGCACCTTCGGGCGCACCTTCCGCGACGTCGCGGGCGAAAGCCCCGGCACGCTTCGCCCACGCCTGCAGGCCGCGGCGCGGCAGCTCGAGCATATGCCGGCCTGTGTGCTCAAGGCCGCGCAGCGGCCCGATCTGACCGAAGCAGTTTCGGAGAAGCGCCGCCGCACGGCAGCCGGTACAAAACGGCTTTCAACCAAGGAGACGCGATGAGCCAAGGTATCGGTGTGGTGGGTTTGTATGTGGACGATCAGGACGAAGCGCTGGCGTTCTATGTGGAGAAGCTCGGATTCCGCGTCCACGCGGACGTGCGCAACGGCGCCTATCGCTGGCTCACGGTGAAGCATCCGGAGCAGCCGTCGTTCGAGCTGGGCCTGTTCACTCCCGGGCCGCCGGTACACGACGAGGCGACCGCCCAGACGTTGCGCGCCATGGTGGCCAAGGGCGCGATGCCGCCGCTGGTGCTGAACGTGGCCGACTGCCGCGCGGCCTGCGAGCGGATGCGCAAGCTGGGTGTGGAGTTCACGCAGGAGCCCATGGAACGCTACGGCAGCGTGGACGCGGGCTTTCGCGACCCCGCGGGCAACGGCTGGAAGATGATCCAGGCGCGAGTGAACTCGGCTTAGGGGACACGCGCATGGGCATGTCGACTGCGGCATCCAGGCCTCGGCGCCGCAAGCCCGGGCTCGTCGCCGCAGCAGCCGTCCTGCTCGTGATCGCCGCCGGCTTCGTATTCACGGCCGTGATCGACATGAAGAATCCGGTGTTCCTCGTCCGGTTTCTGTTCACGCCAAGATCGGAAATAGAGGCGCTGTACGACACCCGCATGATCGCCGCGTCGACAAAGCCAAGGCCGATTCCCGAGCAGCTGCGGCCCCTTGCCGCGACAGTCCCCTGGAAAGGCAACAAGGCCGACATCTTGAGCGTGCTGCGGGAGACCCGGACCAATGCATTCCTGGTCATGTGCCGCGGAACCCTGGTGAACGAGTGGTACAGCGAGCCCGGCAAGAAGACGGCGCGCGAGTCTTCATGGTCCATCGCCAAGTCCGTCTTGAGCCTTCTCGTCGGGCAGTTGATCGCCGAGGGCAAGCTGTCCGAAGACACGAAGCTGGTGGCGGTGCTGCCCGAGTTCGCCGCCGGCGGCAAGTTCGATGAGATCACCGTGCGCGACCTGCTCGACATGAAGAGCGGCATCGACGTGACCGAGGACTACGCCGAATACAAGCCATTCACCGGTGTCGCCGGCATGCAGATCACCACCGACCTTCGCGCCTATTTGATGAAGCACCGCACGCTCGCCTTCGCGCCGGGAAGCCGATCGGCGTACCGCAGCATCGACGCGCAGTACCTGTCGATGATGGTGGCGCGGATCGAAGGCGAGCCGCTGGCGAAGGTGCTAGAGCGCCGGCTGTGGGGCCCCCTCGGCGCGCAGGACGAGGCGAGCTGGAACCTCGATCACGCAGGCGGCATCGAGCGCGGCTTCGGCAACCTGAACGCCACGCCGCGCGATTTCGCCAAGCTCGGCCTGCTGGCGCTCGCGGGCGGCAAGGTCGGCGGGCGCACGTTGGTCTCTCCCGCATGGATGGCCCGCATCACCACACCCGTGGCCGAGGCGGAGCCCGGCTGGATGTACGCGGCGCTGTGGTGGCACCCGCCCGGCCACGAAAAGAATGGCGACTACAGCGCGATCGGCGTCTACGGCCAATACGTCTACGTCAACCCCGCACGCTACACCGTCGTGGTGAAACTCAGCGACTACGGCTCGCAGCAGGACGAGGCGGAAACGATCGACGTGTTTCGCGCCGTGGCAGAAGATTGCCGCTGAGCCCGGTGCAAGCCCGGTGCAAGCCCGGTGTGGGGTCGGCCTCAGACCGCCGCGCTGCCGCCCTTCTGGAGCTGCCTCTCGATGGCGCCCTTGTCGAGGATCGACCGCACCTCCACGATCTTCGCGTCCTTGAATTCGTAGAACACGTTCTCGGCAAACGAGACGGTTCTTCCGTTCACCGGCAAGCCGAGAAAACTGCCCTTCGGCGCGCAGTCGAACTGCAGCCGGCTGGCCACGCGGGGCGGCTCGGCAACGAGCAGCTCGATGCGAAAGAAGAGATCCGGAATCGCTGCGTAGTCCTGCTCCAGCATTTCGCGGTAGCCCGACAGTCCGAGCAGCCGGCCGTTGTGCTTCACCTCGTCGTGAACGAAGCGGCCCAGGCTCGGCCAGTCCTTTGCATTGAGGCAGGCGATGTAGCTGCGGTAGACACTGGAAAGGTCGGTAGTGGTCATGGCTGCGGCTGCTCCTTGGCGTGAACAATAGCGTCTCACACGAGGTGGGAAGCCAGCAGCTCGCGGGCCTTGCTGACGAACGCGGTCTCTCCCCGCCGCGCCGGCAGGAACTGGAACGCCACCTTCGGCAGTGCCGGCAGCCCGTGCGGCGTCGGCAGACGCGCCACGCCCTCGATGATCGCGGATTCGTTGAGGCAGGCCACGCCCAGCCCCGCGGCCAGCGCCGACTGCAGCCCGGCCACGCCCGAAGCCACGTGCGCGAGCGAGTAAGCCACGCGCCGCCGACGCAGCAGCGCGACGGTGAACTGGTGCAGCGAGCAGGTGTCGGGCAGCACCAGCAGCCGCACCGGCTCGCCGCGCACGAGCCGCATGCCCGATGCGCCGAGCCACGCCAGCGACTCGCGCCGCAGCACCGGCGCGCGCGTCTGCGCAGCGGACACGCCGGCGATGTTCATCCCGAGGCCCACGTCGAAATCTCCTCGTGCATAGGCCGCACGCAGGTCGTCACTCTTCAGGATGCTCACGTGCAGCCGCACGCGCGGGTAGCTTTCGCCGAGCCGCCCCAGCAGCCGCGTGAGGTCCGCGGGGCGGAAGTAGTCGGTGACGGCCAGTCGAAGTTCGCCCTGCAGCACTTCGCCATGCAGGTCGCGGAACGCCTCGTCGCTCAGCGCCAGGATGCGCCGCGCGTGGGCCAGCAGCCGGGTGCCTGCCTCCGTGGGCGACACGCCGGCCTTGCTGCGCGTGAGCAGCGATTGCCCCGCCCGTTCTTCCAGCTTTCGCACCTGCTCGCTGACCGACGACTGGGAAAGAAACACGCGCGGCGCGGCCGCGGTGAGACTGCCCGCGTCGATCACTGCGGCGAAGGTGCGGAGCTGCTCGAGGTCGAAGCCTTGCATGGTCAATCCATCCGTTTATCCGATTGAAGACATCATATCTTCCCGCTTTTCCGATGATTAGAGGGCACCCACAATCAACCCATCGAGCCACCATTCACCAAGGAGCCAGCCATGCCCCACATCGTCGTCCACCTCTCCGGCGAACCCGACGCCGCCCTCACCCGCAAGACCGTCGACACGGTCGCCGAACTGACGCAGAGCGTGCTCGGCAAGCAGTTGCCGGTCATCGCCATCACGGTGCAGTACATCGCCGCCGAGGCCTGGTTCATCGGCGGCCAGTCGCTGGCTTCGCTGGGCAAGTCGGCCTTTCACCTGGACATCAGCGTCACCGACGAGACCAACACCAAGGCCGAGAAGGCGCGCTACCTGCGCGAGGTGCATGCGGCCATGGCGAAGCTCCGGCCCGACCTGCACGAGGTGTCGTACATCCACGTGATCGACGCGCGCGCCGCGGCCTACGGCTATGGCGGGCGGACGCAGGAGTACCGGCACCAGCAGGCCGGCGTCTGAGTCGTTGAAGCATCCCCGGGGGCATGGCACCATGCCGCCATGCCCTCCGGAAAATCCCTCGCCGACAGCCTCGGCAACCCGCTCACCCTCGACGACGCGGCCAGCCTGCCGCTGGTCGATGACTTCGTCATGGGCTTCATTTCGACCGAGGCCCGCGCCGTCAACCTGCTGGCGGCAGCCGACGCCGACCCGAGCCCCATCGTGCAGGCCTACTGCGCCACGCTGCACCTGTTCGCGGAATCGCGCGAGGCTGTGGCCAACGCGCGGCCCTTCCTCGACAAGGCGCTGGCCAGCGCCGCGCGCGCCACGCCGCGCGAGCGGCGCTACATCGCGGCCATCGAGGCATGGGCGCAGGGCGACATCGCCCGCGCCATCGCGCTTCATGCAGAGCAGGCGCGCGAGCATCCGCGCGACCTGGTGTCGGTCAAGCTCGGCCAGTACCACTGCTTCAACACCGGCGACTGTCCCGGCATGCTGCGGCTGGCGCTGGCCGTGCTGCCGCATGCGGCGGACGTGCCCTATGTGCACGGCATGGCCGCCTTCGGCTACGAGCAGTGCCATTTGATGCGCGAGGCCGAAGCCAGTGCGCGCCAGGCCATCGGCATGTGCCGCAAGGAGCCGTGGGCGCACCACGCGCTGGCGCACGTGATGCTCACCGAAGGCCGGCTCGCCGAGGGGCTGACCTTCATGAAGAGCGTGAGCGACACATGGACCGGGCTCAACTCGTTCATGGTCACGCACAACTGGTGGCACGTGGCGCTGTTCCTGATCGACCTGGGCCATGACGCCGAGGCGCTCGCGGTGTACGACGAACACGCCTGGGGCGTGGTCAAGGACTACTCGCAGGACCAGATCGGTGCGGTCTCGCTGCTGGCCCGGCTGGAGCTTGCGGGCATCGATGTCGGCACGCGATGGAACGACGTGGCGGGCTACCTGCTGCAGCGGCAGGCCGACCATGTGCTGCCTTTTCTCGACCTGCAGTACCTCTACGGCCTGGCGCGTGACGGCAGGCCCGAGGCCGATGCGCTGCTGCGCAACATCGAGGCCTTCGCGCCCAGCGCGCCGCTCTCGACGCGCGCCGCCTGGCAGCGCGTGTGCGTGCCGGCCGCGCACGGGCTGGTGGCGCATGCGCGCGGCGATCTCGCGGGCGCCATCGAAGGGCTGGGCACGGCGTTGCCGCGCATGATCGAGATCGGCGGCAGCCACGCGCAGCGCGACCTGTTCGAGCAGCTCTACCTTGCCGCGCTGGTGCGCACCGGCACGGAGGCTTCGCTGACGGGGGCGCAGGGCATCCTGCAGCAGCAGCTCAACGGCCAGCCCGAGTCGCTGCGCCTGCGCCGGCAGACGGCCGCTGTCTACGAGCGGCTGGGGCTGGGCCAGCTCTTGCGGGGCTGAGCGGGCGGGGGGACGCTCAGTCCTTGTTCTTCAGGTGCCGCGTCTGGTCGTAGGTCGGCTGCGGCGGCAGGTCGGCCAGATGCCGCGTGTCGGCCCAGTCGACGATCTCGATCTCTTCGGGCCTTGCGGGGTCGGCAATGCGGATGCGGTTGAAGCCCGCGTTGGGGATCTCGCTGCGGCGCGGTCCGCTCAGGCTCAGGCCGCGCGCGGTGCGCCACACCATGTCGAGCACGCCGCCGTGGGTGACGACGATCAGGTACTGGCCCTTGTGCTCGGCGGCGATGTTGCCCAGCGCCGCGATGATGCGCGTGTGGAACTCGCGCGGCGTCTCGCCCTCGGGCATGGCGTGGTCCTCGCGGAACTCCAGCCACTCCTCCCAGGCACGCGGATGCTGGCTCTGGATCTCGTCGGAACGCATGCCCTCGGCCACGCCGAAGAACTGCTCGCGCAAGGCCGCCGAAGTGACCACCGGCAGCGACAGCTGCTGCGCGCCCGGTGCCGCGGTCTGCTGCGCGCGCATCAGGTCGCTGCTCAGGATGTGCTGCACCGCGGTTTCGCTGGCCAGCCGCAGGCCGAGGCGGCGGGCCTGCTCATGGCCGATGTCGTTGAGCGGAACGTCGGCATGGCCCTGGAAGCGCAGTTCGCGGTTCCAGGCGGTCTCGCCGTGGCGGATGAGGATCAGGTCGGTGGTGGAGTCGGGTTTGGGCGTGGGCATTGCGCCCATTTTCCACGCTGGGCGTGACGGCTCAGGCGTTTGCCGCAACCAGCTGTTGCAAGGCCGCCACCGCAGCGGCGGGCGCGGCCGCGCCCAGTCGCATGGGCGACGGCGTGAGCAGCGCCAGCACCCAGCCGATGATGCAGCCGCCGACGATGGCGCAAACCACCACCACGGCCGTGTACGGCACCGCCTTGTCCGGCGGGCAGCGCATGAGCACCGGCAGGCCGGTGTAGAGCAGGTAGATGCCGTAGAGCGCCGCGAGCGCGCCGATGATCGACAGCGAAGGCAGCAGGCTGAAGACCCCGCCCACGAAGGCCGCGGTGCTGGCATAGGCCGACAGCTTGAGCGCGCCGATCTGGCTCCGCGTGCCCTCGAAGGTCGGCGCCATCGCGTCGATGATGAGCGCGAGCACGAACACCATCACCAGCGACAGCACATAGCCCACGACCATGTGCGCGAGCCCCGAGATGATCGGCACGCGGAAGCTGATGCCGAAGGCGCCGACGCCGATGAGCGAAAGGCCGATGAAGCTCGCCACCGCCGGTATCAGCGCGAGGATCATCACGTAGTTCCTGTAGAGCGACGCGGGGTCGGCCGGCTCGGCATCGATCACCGGCCAGGTCGCCTTGGGCTTGAGCAGGATGGACTGCACGCGTTCGACCAGATTCATTTTTCGGAGTCCTTCGACATGTGCCGCAAAGTATGTCGACCGGAGGCTGCCGTGGCTGCTGGCCATGAAGCCTATGACGTTACGCCGGTGGCCGCGATCGCGCAGAATCCATGCATGCCAAATCTAGTCCTGCTGCCCGGCCTCGCCTGCGACGAGCGCATCTGGGAAGCCCAGATC